>NZ_LIRE01000194.1 GCF_001402795.1 Pseudanabaena sp. 'Roaring Creek' | reverse complement strand
CGGTATGCTCTCTTGTTTTGGTTTTTAATTATGCTTAACTGCTTATTGCTTAAAAGGATACAATGCTTTGCGAATTTAACAAAAATAATTACACCGCTTTATTCTTTTTATCAAAGAGAACTAGAACCGTTTGGACAATTAATTTTAGATCGTACCAAATGCTCCAGTTCTTGCGATATTCAATATCGTAGTTAACGACTTCAGCAAAAGTTCGTACGTTAGAACGTCCATTGACTTGCCATACTCCCGTAATTCCTGGTTTAACATCCAGACGATTCCATTCCGTATACCGTTCGTCATGGTATTCAATTTCCAGTTCGTAGGAGTTGATTTCATTAAAGGTAGGAGGACGAGTTCCTACCAAGCTCATGTCACCTATTAAGACATTCCAAAACTGCGGAAATTCGTCAATACTAGTTTTTCTTAAAAATTTACCAATTTTAGTTACGCGCGGATCGTCAGCATTCTTAAAAAATTTGTCACCAGAACTTAGATTGTCGCTAATAGCCGTCACTGATGCTGAATTTGCATCAATTTGATTGGCTACTTTGGTTTTGAGCTGTTCGGCATTCTTAACCATAGAACGAAACTTCCAAATACGAAAAGGTTTGCTTAGTAATCCACAACGAACTTGTCCAAACAAAACCTCACCTTTGCTTTCAGTCATAATGGCGATCGCTATGGGGATAAATACAATGGCGGTAAAACTTAAGCCAATTAACGAGCCAATGATATCAATGAGTCTTTTGATCGGATTGCGTACCGAAGGGTGAACGGGAACGCTGGGATCTATGTCAATAAAGGGGAATAAAAACTTTAAGATGGGATAAAAGACCCGCAGAAAAGGAATTTGTTTTAACAATCGCTGAGTGCGAAATAGAAACAAGCCAAACTTCGTAATATTTCTGACTTTAGTCCTCTGGATAGAATTAGGAACGCGAAAGGTATTGCTAGCTTTTTCGATGACAAATAAATTGCCCAGTGAAGAAAGACCGATCAAAGCGCTCACCGCATCGCTCACGCTCCAGAGAACCAATTCTGTCTCATTGAGGATGGCGATTCTCAAACAATTAGTCAAGGCTCCCAATCCCGCACTATCCATCACAGTAGTATGACTCATATCGATCACAATCTTCTGATAGGAGTCCTCTTTATTGCAGATAGTCTGAAAGTTAACGAGAAATTCTCTAGCCGTAGAAAACATAAATTTTTCTGGACTAAATATAAAGGCAATCTCATCAAAGGTAACGATTGAAGGTTGCTTATAATCTCGACTGGGCTTATTGTCCCAGTCAGTTGGATCCTTACTAACTGGAATATAAGTAGCTTGAGGATAGAGATTAGCGATCGCTTCACTTCTAACCACAATAAGATCGAGAACACGGAGTTTCATCAATAGCCAAGCCGTAAAACTGACATTTTGGAAACGGGTTTTAGATTCGATGTAAACAACTTTACTGCGACAAACCCATCGAGCAGTTAACAGATAGGGAACCGAAAACCCTGAGCCCGTAGAAACTACTAAATCTGGCTTTTGATAAGGAACGATTTTAATTGCTAGGAATAAGTTACGGATAAAATTTCCTAAATTATTTTTTACAGGGATATATCCCCAGTATTTTCTAATATCTTCAATTTCCCTTTCCGTAGTGCTATTTCTGACCGATACCCATAGTCGATCGCTATAATTGCTCCAAAAGTCTTTCAGGCTTTGCATATAGCGAAAATAACCACCAGCAGCACAAACTAGCATTAGTTTCTGGGGGTGATATCGATTTTTTAAATATTCACATAGTTGGGATTCATTGACTTCAGGAATTACCGTCGATGTTTGTTGCAGTTTAATAAATTTGACTAAATCTCCAGGCGATCTGGCGATCGCAATCCCGCGCCGCTCAAAATCATCAGCAACCTCCATTTGATGATTATCAATATATTCGCGAAATCTCTGTAAACGGGGTACGAGAACATAGGGAATGTCTTTATCCTCTAATAGCTGAGCAATGCCCTCATCGCAATGACTAACAATTAGACTGGCGCGATCGACAAAATACAAAAAATCTTGTTCGGTCAGATTTCTATAGGCTTTGGTTCCATCAGGAAAATAACTTGAAAAACCATACTGCACCAAGATCTCTTCATTAATTAGTTGATACTTGAGCAATAGTTCGATCCAATGCATAAGAGCATTGAATTGATATTGTTCTGTGCCAACAGTGACTAAAAGCATCTTTAAAGCCTGACTAAAATCCTTAACTCAGCACTTTTCAATGTTGAAAGTAACTCAATAAATTAGAGTATAGTGCTTTAAACTGACACTAAGTTTATCAAGCATTACAATAAAAAATGTAATAAATTTTAAAACTTGCAGATTTATGCCAAAAGCTATTTGGAATGGTGTGGTGCTTGCGGAAAGCGATCGCTGTGAAGTCGTCGATGGAAATCAGTATTTCCCTGAGGACTCTTTAAATTTAGAATATTTCAAACCCAGTGCCACCCACACGACTTGTAGCTGGAAAGGGGTCGCAAGCTATTACAGCATTGAAGTAAATGGTGAAACTAATAAAGATGCGGCTTGGTATTATCCAGAACCCAAGGATGCTGCCAAACAAATTAAAGGACATGTTGCCTTTTGGCGTGGCGTAAAAGTCCAGTCCTGATCGGTAAATAGGAGCCTGTAGCGATCGCTACAGGCTCCTATTTACCTTCCTCCTGAAAGTGTTGCGGCACGAAGTGCCGCAACACTTTCAGGCTCACTTAAGTAACGCGAGTTCGGGATAATTTGAAACGGGCGTTGAGAGAGGGTTTGCTACGCAAACCCTCTCTCAACGCCCAAAAGTAAAAGCCTTGCGTAGCAAGGCTTTTACTTTTGGATATTTAAAATTTGCTAGCTTAACCCGAACTGAAATTAAGTATTGACTGCTTTAATATGAGCTTGACGCGAGATCGGTGAATTAACACGATGGAGCGCACTCCTAGGTAAAACTCGCAATATCTCTTCCGTTGTAGTTGTGCCAGAATTCAGCTTATTAATTGCCGCTAGTCGGAACGAATGAAAATCAATCTCGTTAAGGTAGCGATTCATTTGGGAGATCGTTCCTTCATAGATCATTTGCCGAAAAGCATCATCAATATCGATCAGCTCGACGATCGCTTCGCGCCCAATATAGCCCGTGAAGAAACATTTATCGCATCCTTTGCCCTTGCGCCAACGACCGATATCGATATCTTCGCGTTCCAGTCTGAGGGCTTGCAATTCCGCTCCAGTGGGATGATGGGGCGCGGAACAATGGGGGCAATTTTTACGGACGAGACGCTGGGCAACTACTCCCAACAAAGCGTCGCTGATAAGTCCGGGATCGGGACCTAAATCCTTGAGGCGAGGGATCGCACTAGCGGCATCGTTAGTATGCATTGTGGATAGGACAAGATGCCCAGTCAAAGCTGCTCTCACAACGGTTTCTGCCGTTTCGGGATCGCGCACTTCTCCTACCATGACAATATCGGGATCCTGTCGCAAGATTGCTCGCAGCCCTGCCGCAAAGGTCATGCCTGCGGGTTCACAAACTTGAGTTTGGGTAATGTTTGGCAGGATATATTCAACGGGATCTTCAACCGTAATCACGTTGACATGTTCTTGAGCGATCGCCTGCAAACTGGTATATAGGGTACTGGTTTTGCCCGAGCCAGTGGGACCTGTCATGATGATTAGCCCTTGGGGTTGCCTTAGCCAATTGTCATAGATTTTGAGGGCGCGATCGCTAAATCCCAAACATTCCAGATGACTAGAAAAAGGATTATCGCGGGGCAATAGGCGAATGACAGCTTTTTCTCCGCAGACACAGGGCAGAGTACTCACCCGCATATCGAGATTGAGATGCAAGCTTTCATCGCTGGTATATTCTTTGCCGATGCGACCATCCTGAGGACGACGGCTATCGGCAATATCCATATCCGACATGACCTTTAACGCCACAATGATTTTGCGACTGATCTCAAGGGGTAAGGTTTTGATATCGCGCAAAATCCCGTCAATCCGATAACGAACGCGCAGCCCCCTAGGTGTGGGCTCTAGGTGAATATCGCTGGCTCGATGTTGGAGGGCGATGGAGATGAGGGCATTAATCCGCCGAGTCTGATCGACTGCCTGTGACAAATACAGATCGGTCACTTCGCCAATATCAACTTGCTCTGCCTCACCCGTGAGGGGATTGATCGCCTGTGCCGAGTGAATTTGATTGGGATTAGGGATATTTTGGCGGCGAAACCACTTGCGATAGCTATCACTAGAAATCGCGATCGCTTTGACGTCCGTCAAAATGCGATCGCCGATCATTTTGATATCTTCATCGGTAAGAGTCTGGGGACTGCCTATATAAAAACAATTGCGCCACAGCAATAACGGGATCACTGGAGGCAGAATACTACGGTCTTCAAATTCGCGAAAAAATCGATAGTTTAGCTCTTGGTCAAGCCAATTTAGATGTACATTTCCATCAATATCAATAAGAAACTGCAAAGCCTCTTCGCAGGATGCAATATTGCCATGCCGTAAACGTTTCCAAACTGATTCCCCAATTGACTGTGCCCCAACAGACTGTGTTTGACTCATTCCCGTTAGCCCACTATTGAACTTGCCAATATACTATCAGCAAACAAAGGCAATGCTTAGGGATACAGTCATCAATTTCTGAGAACCGATCGATTGGCAATAAAGTGTTGTCACACTTTCATGAATTGGTATTAAACCTATAAGTAACTCAGCATAATGAAAACCTGCGCTGCGGGTTTTCATTATGCTGAGTTACTTATAAGGCTCTTGCGGATCAAAAATGTCCCACCCACCTATCTAGCATCGACTTCGCTCAGTTACCGTTGGCTGAGCGAAGTCGAAGCCAATGTTAGCTGAGCCGAAGCCCATCTGGACGGATCAAAAATGTCCCAACCAATTATTTAGCATCGACTACGCTCAGCTACCGTTGGCTGAGCGTAGTCGATGCCAATGTTAGCTGAGCCGAAGCCCATCTGGACGGATCAAAAATGTCCCAACCAATTATTTAGCTTCGACTTCGCTCAGCTACCGTTGGCTGAGCGTAGTCGAAGCCAATGTTAGCTAAGCAAAGTCGATGCCAATGTTAGCTGAGCAAAGTCGAAGCCCATCTCAACTCATTTAGGATTACTCTAAAAGAGCATACCCATTGGGTATGCTCTTTTAGAAATAGCTAGTCATATTTCTTGTTGAACTGTTTTTTTGCCTGTTCGTAAACCTCAATAGTGATGGGATTTAGACCATTGTCCTGAGCATATTTTTCAATCTTTTTAAAAGCAAAAGGACGGACAAAAAAAGGAATATCCTTGAGCTTAGCTTCCGCCTCAGGAGTCCATGTAATCTTTTCACTCATTGCGTCTTAGGTTTTGGTTTTAGGTTTTGGTTTTACGAAACAAATTTTAACCTATGCGATCGCTAGAAAGCTCTGCAACTAAAGGTAAAACTTCATCACACCAAGTAATCCAGCCCTGCTCGAAGATAATCCCTCGGCGCAAAGTTAGGTAGGCAAAGCGACTCGCTCTGCTGCAAGATTGCAGATCGCTAAAAAAGTTGCGCTCGATCGCCTGATAAATTTCCAGTTGTTGCTGATGCAGTTGGCGATGCTCCTGAATTTGATTAATAATTTCTGATTCAGGAACGAGATAGCCAGCATAGATTTTAAGCAAAAATTCATCCTTGACGGTGGCAACTTCGCTGGATTGCAATAACCATGTTTTCAGATGCGACAGCCCTAAATCCGTAACTGAAAATATCTTTTTGTCGGGTCTCCCCTCTTGAGCGATCGCTTCGGCGGCAATCCAATTTTGCTGATCTAGTTTCGTTAATTCCCGATAAATCTGTTGGTGGGTCGCCTGCCAGAAAAATCCCACCGACCCATCAAATTGTTTAGCGAGGTCGTAACCACTTTTTGGTTCACAAATCAAAGAAACCATGATGGCATGAGCAAGAGACATAGGTTTGAAATTTATTTGAACTGGGATTGACATATTCACTTAGTTGAGTATACATTATTTAGTATATTCAACTAAGTGAATAGTAACCTAGTTGAATACAAATAAAGTTTAAAAGTAAGGCTTGCTTTTAGGGCAGGAACCTTGAAGGAGGAAACGTAAAATAAAGCTATGAGTAAGAAAATCTTGATTTTACAAGGACATCCCAACCCCGACAGCTATTGTTTTGCCCTTGCAGAAGCCTATAAGAGGGCAGCGATCGCCTCTGGTGCGGAAGTCCGTGAGTTGGTCATCAATGACTTGAAATTTAATTTCAATCCCCCCGAATATAGATCCAAACTAATTCCCGAACTCGAAGAGGATGTACTGAAAGCCCAAGATGAAATTCGTTGGGCGGAACATCTAGTTTTTGTCTATCCGACTTGGTGGGGAACGATGCCCACTTTGCTGAAGGCATTTATCGATCGTGTGTTTACCTCAGGATTTGCCTTCAAATATCGTCAAGATTCTGTTTGGTGGGATCGTCTTCTCAAAGGCAAAAGTGCCAGATTAATTGTCACTATGGACGCGCCCCCTTGGTATTACCGATTTGTCAATGGTAGCCCAGGGCATAAGGCGATGAAAAACACAATTCTGGAATTTTGTGGTGTCAAACCAGTAAAAATCACTACCATTGGTAGCGTTAAAACTTCCAATCTAGCCCAAAGACAGAAGTGGCTAAATCAAATAGGAAATTTAGGAAATCAACATTTATGAACATCATCAACCCTGATCAAGTCCCCATTCGTAAAGGTTCTAACTATCCCGATCGCTTTAAGCCCGTTGTCGCAGGGCGCGAAAAAAAACGTTTAGGTGATGCGGCTGGCATAAAGAACTTTGGCGTAAATTTAACCACCCTCGCACCACAATCTCGTTCGGCACTTCGTCACTGGCATACAAAGCAAGATGAGTTTATCTACATCCTATCGGGAGAATTAACCCTGATTACCGATGAAGGTGAATCTATTTTAAAAGCTGGTCAAGCTGTAGGATTCCCTGCGGGTGAGGCAAATGGACATTGCCTTTACAATCACTCCGATGCAGTGGCAACTTACCTAGAAATTGGCGATCGCCTTCCCAACGACGCAGGAAATTATCCCGATGACGATCTTGTCGCGATCTCGACCGAACAGGGCTGGCAATTTACCCATAAAGATGGAATTCCTTATCAATCTTAGTTATCTTAGTTCCTTTATTCCTTGCGGCAAACCTTGGACTGGCGATCGCAATCCTGAATGGTTCCCTAATGGCTGCCATTGGTTGCATCGGGCTGATGATTTTATCGATATCGATGCAAGGCAAAGGGCATAGCCTTGAGAAACATACCGCCGAACCTTTCTCCAGTCCAATCAATGGGATCATGCGGATCTTTTTGGAGCAATGGATTACATTTCCTCGGTTTGTCTTATCTGGACATTGGTTTCAAGCCTTACAGAGTTCTAAGAAAAGACAATTACCCTAAGCTCTTCCAGATTTCTAGAGATTTCCAATTGCTTACGGCAAAAATACCTCAACAATCCTATCAACCAACGGAATTAAATCATGACTGTAACTATTTCAAATTCAAAATCGGCATCTTGGGCAAAGGCGATCGCTAAACCAGCGCAGGAATTCCCTCTCACAAACCTCCCGACCATCTCTGGTAAGATTCCCGCAAATCTCAAAGGTTCTCTTTATCGCAATGGTCCCGCGAGACTAGAGCGTGGCGAATTTACTGTGGGGCATTGGTTTGATGGCGATGGCGCGATTCTTGCGGTGCATTTTGCCGATGGACAAGCAAGAGCCACCTATCGCTACGTGCAAACTGAAGGATATTTAATTGAAGAAAAAGCCGATAAATTGATCTTTGGCAATTACGGTATGACCGCTACAGGATCGTGGTTACAACGCTTTGGCAAGTCTTCTAAGAATGTGGCAAACACTTCTGTTCTAGCCTTGCCCGACAAGCTTCTAGCATTATGGGAAGGAGGTTTGCCCCATGCTTTAGATTTAGAAACCCTCGAAACCTACGGGTTAGAAAATCTCGAAGGATTACAGAAGCATTTACCCTATTCCGCTCATCCCAAGCGCGATCCCCAAACAGGGGAAATCTTTAATTTTGGAGTTTCCTATGGAAAGAATGCAACTTTACATATCTATCGGAGCGATCGTCATGGCAATCTCATCACTAAGAATCAGACAATCTTAACTGGACTATCGATGATCCATGATTTTGTCCTCGCAGGAGATTATTTGATTTTCTGCGTACCTCCTCTACGGATGAATCCACTGCCAGTACTACTGAATTTAAAAAGCTACAGCGATTCATTGGATTGGAAGCCTGAAGAGGGAACGGAAATTTTAGTATTCGATCGCCACAACCTTGAATTAGTCAGTCGCAATATTGTCGAGCCTTGGTTTCAGTGGCACTTTGGTAATGGCTATAGCGATCGCGATGGCAATGTGGTCTTTGACCTGATTCGCTATGAGGACTTTACGACTAATCAATTCCTCAAGGAAGTTGCTTCAGGGCATACTAAAACCAAGGCTCAGGGAAACTTTTGGCAAATGCGGCTCAACCCCAAAACGGGAGAATTCCTTGAAACTACTCAGCTAATGGATCGTGGTTCGGAATTCCCGATTGTCGCACCTGCCGAAGTCGGACAATTTTCTCGCTATACCTATCTCTCTGTCCGAAAATCAGCAACTCCCCAAACCGAACTGTTTAATGCGATCGCTCGTTACGATCGTCAAAACAATACTATTGCTGAAACCGATCTTGGTACAAATTGCTATCCAATGGAACCAATTTTCGCTCCCGATTTGACCCGTCCCGACCGTGGTTATGTGATTACCGTTGTCTTTGATGGCGATCGCGAAAGTTCAGAAGTATGGGTATTTGATAGCGATCGCTTAGACTCCGAGCCAGTTTGTCGTTTAGCTTTACCCAGTATCGTGCCCATGGGTTTTCACGGCACTTGGCGATCCTAAAATAATATCAAGTTAAGAAATGGCTCCGCCATTTCTTAACTTGAAAACCCTTACTATAGCTATCGCCAAATGTATAGTTGTTTTAAATAACTTGTAGACGGGCTTCGACTTCGCTCAGCCCTCGGTGTAAGCTAGCTGAGCGAAGTCGAAGCTGTAGTTTTTATTTGAATTATCTATA
>NZ_LIRE01000702.1 GCF_001402795.1 Pseudanabaena sp. 'Roaring Creek' | reverse complement strand
ATAAGTAAACTTAAAAACCAGAAGAGCATACCAGTATGCTCTCTGGTTTTGGTTTTTAATTATGCCTAGCTACTTAGTTATTTAATAACTTCCGAAGAAGGTACATAATAAACTTCTCCGCCAGCATCAGGGACAAATATACAGGACTTTTGAGAAGTGAAAAAGGATTTCCAAATCGGTTCGTTAGAAACTCGGTAATATTTCCCTAGAACTGGTTTAATCGCATCTGTGGCAGTTTTGAGATGATAGTGAGGAATGCCAATAAAGATGTGGTGAGCGACATGGGTACCAATATTATGATGAATATTGTTAAAGATTCCATAATCGCGATCGATGGTGGAAAGCGCTCCCTTTAAGAAGTACCAGTCTTTACCACGATACCAAGGAATATCTGCTTCGGTATGATGTAAATAGGTAACCAGATCGAGCCAGATTACAAAAATAAGATAGGGAACAATATAGAACTTGAATAGGAATAGAAATCCGTAGGTGAACCCCAACCACCCTAGGAAAACTATCATCGCAGTCCACAGAATGCTACTGGTCAAAATGTCATTGGTTTCCGATGCGCGGAAAAGATCGTTGTTGGGAACAAAATGAGAGGCTGTTGGACGGGCAGGCGATCGCTTAAATAGATAGAGAGGATAGGCAAACAACAGGGCATCAAAACGAATGAATTTGCCAACCCAGTCCATTTCTTGATATTGACTTTTGGTGACTGGATACCAACTTTCATCGGTGTCGATATTGCCTGTATTCTGGTGATGGGTGCGGTGGCTAATGCGCCAACCGTGATAAGGTACGAGAATTGGTATGTGGGTGAGATGCCCGATCAGATTATTTAGCCATTTGCTCCTTGAGAAAGAACCATGCCCGCAGTCGTGACCGACCACAAAAAAAGCCCAGAACATTGTCCCCGTAGCAAACCAGAAAATTGGATAAAACCACCATGCATCCAAGTACATGGCAGTGGCGTATAAACCTACAATAATCGCTGTGTCGGCAAAAAAATAGGCGAGCGATCGCCATACATTAGGTGAGAAACATGCTGATGGAATAGCGGCTTTTACATCTTGAAAAGTAAACGGAAGCTCAGTTTGAGATGTCGAAGATGTATCGGTAAGAGGGTTCTCGAGATTGATCCGATGAATAGTCGAAGACGACACGTATATTTCCCTGTTGTTAAGAAAAATTAAGTTGGCTTTTAGATCTTAGCAGTAACTTGGATTCTTCCTCGAAACCAAAGTTATCTAGTAAAAAAGCCCATCGATCGCCTTTGAGTCTGATATAAGCTTGCATTTGCGCGATCGCGCTCCGATCCCCTGCCAGTTGTTCAAGCTGTTTTGGCTCAGGGAGCCCATAAATTTCATAGGTAAAGGGGGTATGCCATGTGAGATGTCCCGAGCGATGCAATAGCCCTAAGGCGGTCTCTGCCTCGGGATAGGTGCGGGAGACTTCGGTAAAACTCCCTTGACGCGGAATTTTTGGCAATAGGGCAAGGGCTTTTTGGTACAGTTTTTGTTGTTGCTGTAGGAAAAAATCGACCCTTTGGCGATCGCCATTGTCGAGCAATCCCGTAGGCTCACTTACAAGCATCAATGCTTCCGCAGGCTGACCATCGCGTCCTGCTCTCCCAATTTCTTGAATATATTCTGAAAGCGTTAACGGGGGGTGAAAATGCAAGACCCATCGGGTATCGGGTTTATTAATTCCGAGACCGAAAGCAGATGTGCAGATTACAAAGGGATATTTATTGGCCATCCATTGCTGCTCGATATACCGCCTTTCTTGGGGAGGCAAGCCTGCATGGTATGCCGCCGTGGCAAAAGAATGGTCTCTTAACCAAGCCGCTAACATCTCGGCATCGTTACGGCTGCGGACATAGATTAATCCTGATTGTCCTAGGCGATCGCGAATAAATTTCAGAATGCGGGATTTTCGTCCCGACGGAGTCCAAGCAATTTCTACTTGGAGGCTGAGTTGCGGGCGATAGGGGCTAGTGCGGACGATATGGGGATTTTTAAGCTGTAGGCAGGTTTGTAATTCCTGCGTTGTATGGCGATCGGCGGTGGCCGTGAAAGCGGCGATCGCAATTTGGGAATGATCGGACTTTTGTGCCATCAAAGCCGAGCGGACTGCCCCTAAACGCCGATAGCTCGGACGAAAGGAATCCCCCCACTGCACGAGGCAATGGGCTTCATCTAGCATGATTCCCGCAATTTTTAAATGACGATCGCTGATTATTTCCCAGATTGGTTGACTCAAGAGCGTCTCAGGCGAAACATACAGCAAACGGATATTTGGCAGATTTCGGAGGATCTCGCGCCGTTCCCTTTGCGACAGATTGCTATGGATACAAGCTGCAGGTAGGTGCCGCGCCTGTAAGTCCCTCACTTGATCCTCCATCAGGGCAAGTAATGGAGAGATTACCAAGGTTAACCCCTCACGAAAAAGCGCTGGTAGCTGAAAGCAAATGGATTTTCCTCCGCCAGTTGCCATCACTGCTAAGCTATCTTGCCCTTGCAAAAGGCTGGTAACGACTTCCCGTTGAGATGACCTTAAGTCTTTATATCCCCAAATCTGCTGAAATGTCTGTTGGATTGTCGTCCATTCCCTCAATGTTTCTGACATTTACCCTAAATGATGTATGAAGTAGATTTCGATCAAACGAACCACAAGAAGATTTTTGAAAGCTTTGCTTTGCAAAGCTTTCAAAAATCTTCTTGGTTTGGGTTTGAGCGCAAAGCGCTGTAAGATTTTTCCAGCCAGTGCTAATTCTGCATAGGACTTAGCTAAAAACTTAGCAATGCTATAGTACTTACTTAACAAACCATGTTTGATATTATAATTTCATATTCATTACTTAACTGCTTAGATATAACAAATTGAAAAACTTTTAGAATTTCTTGAAGATGGCGATCTCCTTCCCTGATCGCCCTTCACGATCGCCCTTCATGACCATAAAAATCATAAAAACGAACTATAGGATTTCCTTTGAGATTGTGGCAAACACTTGCTCCCTAGAAAGATCCTATTTTTTTGCCTAGAGTAAAGTGCGGTGTTTTAGCTTATTAATTCTCAGGAGTCGAGAAGTGCTTGTAAGAGAAAGTAGATGCGTACTGTATTTTGTATTCAATTTTGTATTCAATTTTGGATTCAATTTTGGATTCAACGGTATTCAAGGGAAGCATGAGTTTTTGTTAAACCTAGCGGTTAATGATATTTTTAATAAAGATCTACTAATCTAATAAGTTATATAGCTGCAAATCCTTCCAAAGTTCGTTGTAAAGGGAAATTATTCAGGTGAGACCAGAAGAGTCATCTACTCTTGAGATCAAAGAGATGCTTCATCACGTACTTACGGTTGAAGATCCACAGGGGTTTCGCAATTTTCTCTTGCATGGCGTTACCTACTCCTTAGGACGCAGTCTGGGCAATTCGATTGTTCTTCGTTCTAATCTCGTATCTCGCCAACATGCAACCTTACTAGCGGTTGCTTCTCAGAAATCTTCATGCTTTTTTAGAATTATTGATGGTTGCATTGATGGCAGACGAAGTACTAATGGAATCTTAATTAATGGGAAAAAACGGTTTTCCCACATATTGTCCCATGGTGATGAAATTCTCTTTAGCAAAGATACAAAAGCTGTATATCAGGTGATTACGGCGATCGCTAATATCCCCAAAATTAATCGCTCGGAAAATCAGCTTGCTAACTCTAGTAATTCCATTGCGAATAATCAGTCTTTCAGTGAAACAGAGCTTTTTCAATTTTCGCCTTTACAATCAATTGCCGATCGCGATTTATCTATTCACGCTCAAGAAACGATTAATCGATTTATCTCCTCCCCAGAGCTAAATCCCCAACCAATTATTGAATTAAACTTAGTAGGAAAAATCCTATATCTTAATCCTGCTGCCTTGTACCAGTTCCCCAATCTTGAAGAGCAGCGGATCAATCATCCTTTACTCCAAAACTTGCTGGCTCAATTATTGCCTGTGGTTAATCCTATTCGTAAAGTGTTTATACGGGAGGTAGTGATTAATGAAAAGATATATGAAGAAATCATTCACTTTATGCCTTGGAATGAGATAGTTCGCATTCATATTTCTGATATTACGAAACAAAGACAGGCAGAGGCAATTATCTCCTACCAAATTCATTATGACGCTCTTACGGGATTGCCAAATCGCAAATATTTACATGAGCATTTAGTTGAATATATTGAAAAACTACAGGACAAACAACAAAAATTTGCTGTCTTATTCCTTGATATTGATCGTTTTAAATTAATTAATGATTCCTTAGGTCATAGTATTGGCGATCTCCTACTCAAAGCCGTCAGCGATCGCTTAAAGATCTTGATCAAAGAAGGTGATATCGTCGTGCGTTGGGGGGCTGATGAATTTGCGATCGTGGCGAAGTCGATCGAGTCTAACGATACCGTGCTGCAAACCGCGGAGGGGATGATTCAAGCGATGACTTTACCCTTTATCTGTGCTGGGCACGAACTGCATATTACCACCTGTATTGGTGCGAGTATTTATCCTGAACATAATACTGATATTGAGGGGCTTATTCATAATGCTGATATGGCAATGTATCGAGCTAAGGCTGAAGGTCAAAATAGCTTCCAGTTTTATATTCCCAATATGCAGGAGCAGAGTTTTCAGAGACTCTCTATGGAAAATAATCTTCGCCGAGCCCTTGAAAATGATGAATTGATACCCTACTATCAGCCGCAAGTCGATTTGAAGACGGGGAAAATTGTCGGTTTGGAGGTTCTATTACGATGGAAACATGTAGCTCTAGGCTCCATTCCTCCCAGTAAATTTATCCCGCTCGCGGAAGAGACAGGCTTAATTATTGCTATTGGTAACTGGGTTTTGCGTCAAGCCTGTTTGCAGGTAATCGCATGGCAAAATATGGGTTTACCACCGATCCAAGTGGGTGTAAATTTATCGATTAAACAACTGCAACAAAAGGACTTTCTCTTTTGCCTCAATCAAATTCTTGAGGAAACAAATTTCGATCCCCGCTATCTAGAATTGGAAATTACGGAAGGGATCATGATGGATAATGTTGAAGAGAAAATTACCCTGCTAAATCAATTCCGTCAGATGGGTATCCAGCTATCTATCGATGATTTTGGGACAGGCTACTCGGCTCTGAGTTATCTCAAAAATTTACCTATTGATACTCTCAAGATCGATCGCATTTTTATTGAATACATCGCTCATAACGAACACGATCGCACTATAGTCGCTTCAATTATTAATTTGTCCCATAGTCTCAATCTCAATGTGATCGCGGAAGGGGTCGAAACGAGAGAACAGGTCGATCTGTTGCAATCTCTAGGTTGCGATCAAATTCAAGGTTATTTTTACTATAGGGCGATGCCATCTGATGAGGTTGAGGCTTTGCTGAGATCGCAAGGGGTAACGCGACCAAATAAAATTGAGCCATAATAACGATTTCCAAACTCCTCAAGGGCAGGAGGCGGCGCTTTGCGCCGCCTCCTGCCCTTGAGGAGTTTGGAATAATTTGAAATGGGTTTTGAGAAAGGGTTTGCGTAGTAAACCCTTTCTCAAAACCCAAAAGTAAAAGCCTTGCTTAGCAAGGCTTTTACTTTTGGGTTTTGAAAATTTGCTAGCTTAACCCGAACTGACGTTAAATATTAAGCCACATTCTTAGGTTGACTTCCTGACTAGAGGAAGCATTGGGGATCTGTACTAGCTCAAAGTAGTTAAAAATCGGCTCTGCTAAAATGACTTTAACGTTACGGAGCAAGTCTTGTTGGAAAATCGCGACCTCGATTGCCTCACCAATGGCAAAGTCCCGCAGCCGCTCGTTAAAAGTTTCTGCGGTAACGCGAATTCCTGCGATCGCCAGTACCGCATCACCCGTATTAATGCCTGCTTTTTGGGCAGGCGACCCAGCTTCTACCCTGTCAACTTCCGCAAGCCCATTTTTGGATTTTAGCGTCATTCCGACAAAAGGAATATCCTGTCTAGTGGTTCGTAATTCTAAACCAAAGGGTTCGAGATAGTAGTTGTAATCGAGTTCTTTTGTACCATACAGATAATCATTCCAGAAATGCGATAGGTCTATCCCCGCAACAGTCTCGATTACCCCATGGAGTTCGGCTTCGCTAAAGCCCGTTTCATCCTTGCCAAAGCGTTCCCACATAATTTGCATGACTCGATCCAGCGATCGCAAATTATTAGTGCGATCACGGATCAGTAAATCTAATAACAGCGATAATAGTTCGCCCTTTAGATAGTAGGAGATTTGACTATTGTGAGTATTTGGATCGGGGCGATAGAGCTTGATCCAAGTATCAAAGCTGGACTCGAATAGCGATTGCACATTGCGCCCAGAGGTAGTTTGTAGACGGGTAATCGCATTACTAACGAGTTTCAGATAATGCTTAGCATCGTAAATACCAGCACGAAGAGGAAAAAGGCGATCGTAATAGCTAGTAGTTCCTTCGCTAAACCAAAGCGAACTTGTATAGTTTTCTCGATCGTAATCAAAGGTTTCAAAAGCCTTGGGACGAATGCGTTTCACATTCCAAGTATGAAAAAATTCATGGGCAACTAGATTCATAAATTGGCAATAGCTTTCTTCCTTGCGAAATCCCAAACGATTGTAGAGAAGTACGGTACAGTTCTTATGTTCTAATCCGCCAAAGCCATTACTGGTATGAAGAATAAAGTCATAGCGATCGTAGGGTAGTCCGCCAAACATTTCTGCTTCTACTGCCACGATCGCCGCAGCATCCTTGACCAAGCGCTGCATATCCCCATTGTGCTGCCCCCAGACCACAAAGCTATGGGGTTTGTTTTGGACGGTGAATTCATAGCGCTCGTGGATGCCAATCTCAAAGGGACTGTCTACTAAAATGTCAAAATTTTTGGCGTAGAAAGTATTCTTAGTATCGCCAAATGGGGGTAAAGCGGTCGCGATTTGCCAATTCTTGGGGAGGTCAGGAATATGAACGATGTAGGGATATTGCTGATATTCAGGAAGGTACATGAATACGGCAGCACCTGTAAAAAAGGCATGGGTGCGGTCGATATGATTGGTACGGACGGTTAGCTCATTGCCAAAAATGCGGTAAGAAATGGTAATAGGCGCTATAGAGCGATCGCTTCGTTGCAAACGCCAATGATTTTTACTAATTTTTTGCCATGCGATCGGCTTCCCATTTCCATCAATGGCGGCAAAGTCTTGTAAATGTTTGGCATATTCCCTTACTAAATAGGAACCTGGAGTCCAGACGGGTAATTTGAGATCGATAAATTCCTGTTGCCAATTGGCGATCGTTAGCTCGACATGGAGAAGATGATTTTCTGGTTCGGGAATAGATATTCGATAGGTAAATTGGTCGGAGTAATATTCTTTAGTCACTGAATCTTTAGTCACTGAATCATCCATGGGGCTAAACCTGCGATCGCAAACTTCACCTAATATAGCAATGCAAGTTTTACTTATAGCGCTTTGCGCTCAAATCCAAACCAAGAAACTTTTTGAAAGCGTTGCGAAGCAACGCTTTCAAAAAGTTCCTTGGTTCGTTTGATCGATAATAGAATTGATTGGCGGCGCTTCGCGCCGCCAATCAATTCTTGGGCTTTAGTTAGCGGCAGTTATGAAACAACCATTGATAGCTAGATCCCTTATTTTGAGATTTATTTTGAGATTAGCCAGTTACGGCGAAAGAAGCGAGCAAGATCCGATTCATCTAGGGCAAGACAGATCGGACGACCGTGAGGGCAGGTATGGGGATTGCGGGTCTGTTGCCATTGCTCAAGTAGATCGCGTAGGGCACTCATTTCTAGCTTTGTCCCATTGCGAATGGCACTGCGACAGGCTGCGGTTGCCCTTGCGAGGGTAGGATCCTGCTGTTGGGCAAGCTCTTGCAAGATGCTGCGGCAATCTGGGTGCCCGATTAAAATCTCTGGCAGCGATCGCACTGCCCAGAGATTAGAGCCAAAGACTTCAATGTCTAGTCCCAATGCTTGTAAGCATTCGATCCCTTCATCGGTCAGTTGCTTTAATAAAATCGGCTGCTCGATCGCCACAATTTGCCATTGAGTTTCGATCTGCTCAAAGATCACCCGCTCGTGGGCAACATGCTGTTCGATCAACCATAAACCGCTTGCATGTTCGGCAAGAATATAGGTGTCTAACACTTGAGCGATCGCTTTTAATCCAGAATAGGACTGACTAAAAGTTTCTCGTTTGGCGGGAAGTAAATAAGTAGTCTTTCTTTCCGCAGTTCGCAACAGATCGTTCGTGACATGACTGTAACTAATGGGAGAAGTTGGTTCGGGGATTTGCAAGATCTTGGCGATCGCATCTTTTAACTGGGCTTGGATATCGGCTAGGTCTTGGATGTAGGCTTCCACCTTAGCAGGATGGCGATTCCAGTCAATCCGCTCGTAGGGTAGGTTTAAACTGGCAATACATAGTGGAAAGCGATGGCGCGGTAAGGTACGCTCTAGACTAGAAAATATGGTTTGTTCTAATTCGGGAAAGTTAATGGCTCGACCGTTCAGAATGATTTTTACCCAATCGGGACGGCGACGCGATAGGCGATCGGGGAGTCCTAGGGCGATCGCCATATGCCCTGCGCTAGCAAAAGAAGAATGGGCAGTAAGCGCAAACTCTCGATACACCAGATCGTAGGGATGAATAGAATTAATAATTTGGGGCAAAATTTCCCTAGCATTAGCACCTGCCCAAATAGCTAGCCACTCGCGATGATCTAGATTGACCTGCCAATTAATATGGGGATTAGCGATCGCCATTTGTTGAATTTGCAACTGCACCTTGCGCACTTGTTGCGAATGGCTGGGTAAGGATTGTAATCGGTTAGGATAGCGTGCAAAGAGATGGCGCACTGTCACTACCGTACCTGTGGCGATCGCCACCACCTTGGGACCAGCTTGCAGTTGCCCATGCTCATCGTAATGGGCTTGATAGCCGAGGGATTCTTGGAGCGGGCGACTACAGATACTCAGATCGGCCAGTTGCGCAAGACTGTAAAGCGCCTCACCGCGAAAGCCTAGGCTTTTAATATGGCATAAGTCCTCGGCTCTGCTGATTTTGCTCGTAGTGTGAGGAGTGACGGCATCGGATAAATCGTCGATCGTCATGCCACAGCCATTATCACTGACCTGTACCGATAGGGTATCCGTCCAAATCGAAATTACGATCCTTGTCGCCTCAGCATCGATCGCATTTTCCGCCAGTTCGCGGACTACCGCCGCCAAAGAATCAATCACTTCACCAGCGGCGATGAGATGGACAACTTCTAAGGGGAGGGGCTGAATGTTTGGCATTGCTTATCCTAAGCGCTGCTTGAGCCAAAACTGTAAAGTTGGCAGGGCAATCCGATAGCCATATTTCGCACCATAAACCAGTCCTTTTTGTTCTAAGCTATCGAGCGCTCCTTGCAGGCTGCCTCCCTTAGATAGCTGATGTCTTTGGATATATTCACGGCTATGGGGGCTGACCGTAGGATCGATCGCCAAACTTTCGAGGACGCGCACCTGAGTCGGGGGCAGTAACATAATTAAAGACTCAAAGGTGGGGGCGAGATCTTCGATCAGATGCAGCATATTCTGATGGACATGGTGCGGCTGAATGAGAAATTCCTTGGGAGGATGATCGGGGTCGATGCAGCTAATGTCGATGCGGCGAATTAAAGCGATCGCATCGCTCAGATTGCCCTGAATATATTCTGTAAAAAGCTGTAAGGCGGTAGTCGAGGGATCAAATCTCAATCCTTTTGCCCCCATTGTGGGTTCCAGCCATTCGCATAATTCGGCATTGCTGAGGGATGGAAGCTCAACGACATGCAGGCTCAACTTATGCATCCAAGGTTCGGGCACTGTCGCAATTAAGATATAACTGACTCGACTCTGAAGTTGAATTTCCCGCCGCAGGTATTCTTCCCATTCGCCTTTGCGATCCCAAGAACGGATATGAGGAAAATTATGCAATACGATCGCGACCCGACAATCTAGCCATTCCGCCATCTGCTGTGGCACACTTAACAACTTCTCAAATAGATTCCAGATCCCGACCGAGTTGAGTTTCCAAACCATCCGAGGCTTAGATCTTTCGGTGAGGTCAAAGGTCACAGGCTGATCTTTGAGTGACTGCTGGATTACTAATAATTCTTCAGGGAGATCGAAGGTATGCAGCAAACTTTCTGCTAAAAGCTTGAGAAAGCGATCGCCATCGGTTGCCCTGAGACAATCGATGGTAATTATCCTCGCGCCAGCTTTTTGGGCAGCCCATTTGACTAAAGTTCTGCGTCCGCTCCCTGCCACCCCTGCAATTAGCAGATCGCCATCTGCTAATAAAATTTGACTGATTTTTTCTAATTCAACTTGTCTGCCTACCAGTCTTTGGGGCAAAAATGGGTTCTTGATCATTGCCTAATTGTATCGTAATGCAAGCTTTGCTTAGATCGTAAAACTCAAAACCTGAGTAGTAGCGCGAAGCGCCACTACTCATCTACTAGTTGAATAATTAGGCTTGCGTCGCTTCGCGACGCAAGCCTAATTATTCAACTAGTAGGCTTCAAGATTCTTAAGGTGGCTAGCACTATTTTTTAGTATTATGGGTATAGCTGTCTATCCCTAAAATATTTATGGCAATTGCAGAACAAGAGCTTGAAGCTCCTCCGCACGCGCATTGGCATACTCTTGATGTCGATGAATCGATCGCTTTATTACAAAGTGATGTTAACCAAGGAATTACTAACCAAGAAGTTAAGGCTAGATTCCAGCGCTATGGAGCCAATGAATTAGTCGCCAAAATTGGGCGATCATCACTGCAAATCTTTATCGATCAGTTTACCAATATCATGCTGATCATGCTGATGGCAGTTGCCGTGGTTTCGGCAATTCTCGATATTAGGGATCACGAATTTCCCAAAGATGCGATCGCCATTTCCTCGATTGTCTTGCTTAATGGCATTCTCGGCTTTATGCAGGAGACTAATGCCGAAAAAGCCCTTGCGGCTCTCAAGCGCATGTCTTCCCCTAAGGTCAGGGTGATTCGTGATGGCGGAGTAATCGAAATCGATGGTAAGAACCTCGTCCCTGGAGACATCATGCTCCTAGAAGCGGGAGTACAGGTTGCGGCCGATGGAAGATTGCTAGACGAACAAAACTTACAGGTGCGGGAATCGGCTCTGACGGGAGAAGCCGAAGCCGTAAATAAGGAGGCAAAACTCGTCCTAGAGGAAGATGCGGGTTTAGGCGATCGCTTAAATTGCGTCTATCAGGGGACTGAGGTCGTACAGGGTCGCGCCAAGGTACTAGTCACCAAAACAGGAATGCAAACTGAATTGGGGAAAATAGCTGCCCTCATCCAGAATGTAGAAACCGAAGATACCCCCCTCCAGCAAAGAATGACCCAGCTAGGGAATGTACTGGTCACTGGTTCCCTAGTGTTAGTAGGCTTAGTTGTGTTGGGAGGGATGTTGAATAAAGGTAACTTTGGCGAACTTCTCAAGACTTCCCTGAGTATGGCGGTAGCAGTAGTACCCGAAGGGCTACCTGCGGTGGTAACAGTTACCCTTGCCCTAGGGACTCAACGCATGGTCAGGAGAAATGCCCTGATTCGGCGTTTGCCCGCCGTGGAGACCCTTGGCTCCGTCACCACGATCTGTTCTGACAAAACTGGTACGCTCACCCAAAATAAAATGGTAGTGCAAGGGATTCGCACTGGGCTCCATTCCTTGCAAGTAACGGGCGATGGATATGCTCCTGTCGGAGAATTTACCATAGATGGTGTGCCTGAGAAGCCGACCTTTGCCGTTAACAACATTCCCGAAGTGCAGCAATTATTAATGGCCTGTGTATTTTGCAACGATGCCATCTTGCAGCAAAAAAATGGGGAATGGATTATTATTGGCGACCCCACTGAAGGTGCTTTGATCGTGCTTGCCAGTAAAGGTGGTTGCGATGCGGCGGAATGGCAACATCGGATGCCGCGCGTGTTTGAAGTTCCTTTTTCCTCTGAGCGTAAGCGCATGAGCGTTCTGGTTCAAGGTGAACATGGCGGGAATGTCCTCTTTTGCAAAGGTTCGCCAGAGTTAACTTTAGAATGCTGTACCCATATCCAAATTGGCGATCGCATCGATCCGATCTCAGATGCTCAACGCCAACAGGTGTTCGCCCAAAATAATGAACTAGCCCGTCGTGGTCTAAGGGTACTCGGATTTGCCTATCGCAACTTGCCCGAATTACCAGAGGCTGGACTTAATGAAAACGATGAAAGTAATTTAATCTGGGTCGGTCTGGTGGGAATGCTCGATGCTCCGCGTCCAGAGGTACGCGAAGCCGTAAAACTTTGTCGTGAAGCAGGTATTCGCCCCATCATGATCACTGGCGATCATCAGCTCACTGCCAAAGCGATCGCTGAGGATCTGGGCATTGCCCAATTGGGCGATCGCGTTCTTACGGGAAGAGAACTCGAAAAGATGAGTGCCACCGAGCTAGATCGCGAAGTCCAAGAGGTTAGCGTCTATGCTCGTGTCTCCCCCGAACATAAATTGCGGATCGTGCAATCCTTACAGAGGCAGCATCAATTTGTTGCCATGACGGGGGATGGTGTGAATGATGCTCCTGCCCTCAAACAAGCGGACATCGGCATCGCGATGGGTATAACGGGTACTGACGTATCCAAAGAAGCCAGTGACATGATCTTGCTCGATGATAACTTTGCCACTATTGTCGCTGCCACCGAAGAAGGTCGCGTAGTTTATACCAATATTCGGCGTTTTATTAAATATATTCTCGGTAGCAATATTGGCGAAGTCATTACGATTGCGACGGCTCCCTTAATTGGTCTGACCGTGCCCTTAAGCCCTCTGCAAATCCTTTGGATGAACCTCGTTACCGACGGATTGCCTGCCCTTGCCCTTGCCGTCGAGCCAGCCGAACCAAATGTCATGAAAAAGCCCCCTGTGGATCCTCGCGAAAATATCTTTGCTAGAGGGATGGGAGCTTATATGGTCAGAATTGGCATTATCCTTGCGATTATCACGATCGTGCTCATGGTTTGGTCCTATGGCTTTACCAATACACACTTTAATGAAACCTATGTGAAAGAGCGATGGGCGACGATGGTGTTTACAACTCTTTGCCTAGCCCAAATGGGTCATGCGATCGCCATTCGTTCTAATACGCAGCTAACCATAGAACTGAATCCGATGACAAATCTTTATGTTTGGGGATCGGTAATTATGACTACAGTCCTGCAATTAGTGCTAATTTACGTGGAGCCATTCCGTCGATTCTTTGGTACTCATCTGATTACCCCAACCGAATTGGCAATTTGCTTTGGGTTTAGTGCATTAATGTTTGTTTGGATAGAATTAGAGAAACTGGTAATTCGTTGGTGGTTATGGCAGCGTCAAACCTAACGCCAATCTAGATGCCAAAGCCAAGGACAATGCTAAAAAGTATGCTAGGCTACAAATTTGGGTAGCGATTCAAGTGTATTAAAGTTCAAGAATCAGTGGAGGAGTTAATTTGAAAAAGGTTGAAGCAATCATTCGTCCATTCAAGCTTGACGAAGTCAAAATTGCTCTGGTAAATGCTGGCGTAGTCGGTATGACCGTATCAGAAGTACGCGGTTTTGGTCGTCAGAAAGGACAAACGGAGCGCTATCGTGGTTCCGAGTACACTGTTGAATTTCTACAGAAGCTCAAAATTGAGATCGTTGTAGAAGACGACCAAGTAGATATGGTGGTAGATAAAGTTATTACTGCCGCTCGTACTGGCGAAATTGGCGATGGTAAGATTTTCGTATCTCCTGTAGAGCGAATTATCCGAATTCGTACTGGTGAAAAGGATTTAGAAGCTGTCTAAGTCTTTGTAACGTTCAACGAATTTCATTAAAAGAGTCAGTACCTAGTGCTGACTCTTTTAATTTTTTATAATTTTTATAATTTTTTAAGTACCTCAGCATAATTAA
>NZ_LIRE01000019.1 GCF_001402795.1 Pseudanabaena sp. 'Roaring Creek' | reverse complement strand
ATCCCCCATAGCGATCGCCCCCCCGATCGAACAAGCTGAAACCGAGACAGAAAGGACTGTTACAGAAAAAGCCCTATATAAAGCGTTAGTCTGCCCTGAAACGCCCCTGCGAGGGCAAGAATTGCCAAAATTTGCCGACGTTGATTTTCAAGCCCTCACTCACTCGTCAAATTCGTCGCAAAAAACTAGCGATCCGATGTGGATCGAGACTCACGGCAGGCTAAGTCCGCCAAAAACTGAAAGCTCCAAAAGAGCGATCTCTCAAAATCCATCTCCGAAAACTGCCAATGCCGATTGCTTGCGACCTTATGAACCACCAAAATCTGAGCCAATCTCGGCGATTGGAAGCAGGATTGGCTATCTGAAAGCTTTACTAGAAACGCCAATTTTGCGTAGGAGTAAATCTGCATCGGAAATTGCTAGCTTGCAAGCCGAACTGGAAAGACTAGAACGCGATCGGCAGACAAACTCTAGTCCCTAATGGGTGTAGATACAGGATTCGTGGTGCGGTGCGGTTCTGAGAAACTAGCCCGTAATCGGGCGATCACTCTCTGGATGGTGACAAGATTTATTTCTTATAGGATTTTGCTCTCGGTGATATTCCATACTCTGATTAAGTCTGGGGATATCACTTCTGAGGCGATGTAACCAAACTATGGCTAACGTTTCCTAGTGGACTGTTTCATCTAAAGTGATGCAATAGTCGATCTATCAAAAAACTGTCAAGAATGGCTTCGCCAAGTTTTCTATTGCACTATTTTAGATGAAACAGTCCACTAGTCTGTCTTTACCAATATCCCCACAAACCTTTACTCTCTATGGCTACCCTTGTTAAGGTGCAAAAATAGCGAACGTAGATTGGTTGTTTCAGCTTTCAAAAATCCATTTTCTTGGACTTTTGACATGATGTTTTACAGATCTATATTGCTGGAATCATGTAAGCTCAATATTCAAGATTAAAGATTCTTGAATATATATTTTCCTCTTACTTGAGCTTTTAATCCAGGATCTTCATTGCTCAGAATAATTTGAGTACAGCTTGAGTCCTTACTTATTGCACAATTTCTTTTCATCTTTGTGTTAGCTTTTCTTTAGCAAATTATCAAGATCGAGTGAGCAATCTTGTTTCAAGAATCATCAATCAAGATTCTTGAAACAAGATTGCTAGTTGTATATATCTAGTAATGGTTAGTGTCATGAGTTATTCGCGCTCCAGATTTTGGCTTTTTGAAACCTTTACACAGAGCCACTCAATTTTTACGCTTTGGTCGAGCGCGAATAACTCATGACACTAACAGTAATGACTATCTGCTGAAGCTAAATTTCTCTGCTTGCCTAAAAAGTAAGATTTGCTTGCAGTAAACAGTAAGCGATCAATGTGGGGGCAACGCACGCAAAGAAAATTTTTGCACTTAGCTTACAAAAACTTATCTGATATGGATGTTCAATGCACCATGATTCTGGTACAGGTTATCGCACTGAAATTAAGAATATTCAGTGACAACATTGCCCAATGTAGAAAGTAGACTTTTTGCAATCCCTAAAGTTTGAATTTTAATGGGAATCTTGAATCAAGATTCAAGATAGTTGAATGTAGTTCTTCCTTAGTCTGGATTTCCTCCCAGTTGATTGGTATTGCTCGAATTATTTCGAGCAATGCTTGAAACCATACTTCCTCAATCTTCTGCCCGTGCTTTCGTTTAACTTGTTTCAGCAAATTATCAAGCTAGTCAATTAATTCAAGTGAAAGTCTGAGATTAATTTTTTTCTTTTTTACCATCAATCAAGAATGATGATTCTTGATTGATGGTTCTTGATTCTTGATTAAAGATTCTTCTTCGGGGTCGGTGTTACTATAGATACCTTGAGCTAGACAGTTGTTGCCTAATTTCGATCTCTTTAGTGCTATTAATTCCCTATACGCTTTTGCTCATATTCCGTTGGAATCGTATTCAAAATAGAAATTCCATGACTTGGAGCCTCACGCAATGTCACTGTTTCAGGAATCACGGCTTTAAACATGCGATCGCCAGAGTGATTATGTAAGGATTGCTGCGCCCAGTGCAATTTTCTCCGATCCTTCTTGTGTCATGTTTGACAAATTATTAGGCTAGTTGTTTAGTCTTTTTTCAAGAATCTTGATTAATGATTAAATATTCTTGAAATATTACCTATATGAGCTTATTAAAGATATTGTGAGAGGCTAGCTACAAATTATTTTGGGTTACTAAAAAGTTGACCAATCTTGAATTATGTAAGACTTTCGATATCTGAAAGTAGAATTGTGGCTGTCAAGAATATTTAAACTTGAATCAAGATTCAAGTTTAAATATTCTTGAATATATGATTTCAAGGGGTTTAAGCTTTTAATGCTCAAAATATTTTGATTGCATCTTCAGGCCGTCCTTATTGCATAAATTATTTTCAATCTTTAAGTTGTTCCTTTTTGAGCAAATTTTCAAGCTAGAACGAACAATCTTGTTTCAAGAATAATTAATCAAGATTCTTGAAACAAGATTGTTCAATGTACAAATCTAGGAATGGCTAATCCTTTCCCACTCAAAAAATAAGCATACGATTAGTCCCCAGAACGATCTTTTCTAAGGTGAGTTCTCGCCTAGGTAAGTGCCTAATTTTGCTCTGGGAAGGGAGTATAGCTGAAGCGAATTGTCTCTGCTAGCTTAAAAAGTAAGATTTGCTTGAAGTAAATCGTAAGCGATCAATGTAATTGAATTGTCTTGCGAGTGCAAAGTACCTGCAACACAAATACAAAAGAAACTATTGATTATCTTGAGACTTGATTCTTGATTCAAGTCTCAAGAGAGTTGAACGTAGTTCTTCTTCAGTCTGGATTTCCTCCCAGTTGATCGGCATTGCTCGAAATAATTCGAGCGCAGCTTGAACCCATACTTCCTTAGCAATCTTCTGCCCGTGCTTTCGTTTACCTTGTTTCAGCAAATTATCAAGCCAGTCATTTAATTCGAGTGACAGTCTGAGATTAATTTTTTCTTTTTCACCATCAATCAAGAATGATGATTCTTGATTGATGGTGATTGATTCTTGATTCTTGATTAAAGATTCTTCTTCAGGTTCGGTCTTACTAAAGATACCTTGCGCTAGTGGATTGTTGCCTAATGCCGATCTCTTTACTGCCATTTCATTACCTCATCAACTAATTCCCTATATGCTTTTGCTCCTGTCCCGTTGGCATCGTATTCAAAAATAGATAGCCCATGACTGGGAGCCTCACGCAATTTCACCGTTTCAGGAATCACAGCTTTAAACATGCGATCACCAAAGTGATTATGTAAGGATTGCTGAACTTCTTTGCTCAAGTTGTTGCGTCCATCGAACCGAGTCGCAAGAGCGCCAGCAATCTGTATTGGATGTTCTAGAGAGTCTCGTATTAATGAAAGGGCGCGTTCGATTCCCCTGATGCCAAGTAAACCGAGGTAGCTCATGTCTACGGGAATAATTACACCTTCGGCAGCCATGAGTGCATTGATTGTAAATACGCCAATGTTTGGCGGACAGTCAATCAAGATAAAGTCATATTGCGCTTCGACCGACGCGATCGCTTTCCTCAGTAACAACTCTCTACCTGGCAGTCCCGAAATTGGGATCTCTTCTTCGGCAAGGAGGATGTTGGAGGGAGCTACATCGACACCCGAATTAGTTTTGACAATGATTTCAGACAGCTTTGCGTGACGCTGAAGAACATCCTTTAACTGTTTTTGCAGTTGCCATATTTCAATACCTAATGCTGCCCCAGCATTTCCCTGCGAGTCAATGTCTATAATCAAAACTCGTTTTTGGTGAAATTTAACTAGCCCTACCGCTAGGTTATAGGCAGTTGTTGATTTGCCTACTCCACCTTTCATATTGAATACAGATAGCTTGATAGCCATTATTGATCTTGATGAAAGTTCAAAAGCAATAATATAGAATCTTCAATACAGAGTCAAGACTCTTGAAAAATATAATCAAGATTCTTGATTATATTTTTCAAGAGTCTTGAATTTTTCTCTTTTCTTGTCTACAAAAAACCTAACCAAAAATAACTTGTTTAGTTTCAAGCACTGCTGCAATTAAGATATTTGCCGCACGATCGCAATCTTCATCTGTGGTGAATTTGCCAATGCTAATTCTCAACGCTCCTTCAATGAGATTTGCAGGCAAAGAGATCGCCTGCAAAACATGAGAAGGGGCTTCTACGCCTGAGGAGCAAGCCGAACCAGTAGAGATGGCAAGTCGATCGCGGATTCTGACGATAATTGCTTTACTGGGAATACCAGGGATCGAAACATGGAGATTGCCTGAGAGTCGGTTTGCGCGATCGCCATTGATTACAAGATCGGAAATTCTTTCTTGTAGGAGAGTTTGTAGGCGATCGCGTTTAGCAGCAATGACTCGTTCATCTACTGCCATTTCTAACTGACGTAGGCGGCAGGCTTCACCTAATCCAGCTATCCCTGGCACGTTGAGCGTTCCCGATCGCATTCCTTTCTGATGACCACCACCGTGGATTATGGGTTCGAGATAATGCCCCTTTTTAACGATTAATGCACCTATGCCTTTAGGAGCGTAGAGTTTATGTCCTGAAATTGCAAGGTAAGTAATTCCCCACTCGGTAAATTCAATAGGAATTTTGCCCACTGCTTGTGAGCCATCGCATAGAAAAGGAATGTTATATTTCTGGGCGATCGCGCCGACTGCTTGAATGGGGTAGATCGTGCCGATTTCGTTGTTGGCTGCCATGATGCAGAGCAAGGATAGCCCTTCGGTGCAGACTTGTTCGAGATGTTTGAGGTCTAGTTTGCCTTGGCGATCGACATGCAGGAATAAAATCTCAGCTAACCCTTTCTTGGATAGTGCTTCGCAAGTATCGAGAACGGCTTTATGCTCGACAGGTAAAACAGCGATGCGCTTTTTGCCAGAATTGGGCAGTCCCTGTAAGACAAGGTTGATGCTCTCTGTTGCGCCAGATGTGAAGATGACTTCTCTGGGCAAAGCCCCCACCAAATCTGCAACTTGTTTCGATGTTTGCTTGATAGCGCTATCTGCTTCATCGCCGTAGATGTGATCGATGCTACTGGCATTGCCAAAGACTGTAGTCATGTAATATAGAACCACCTCTGCTACACGAGCATCAACAGGTGTTGTGGCGTGATAATCGAGATAGATGGGGCGAAGGCTTAACATGAGTTTCTAAAATTATCCAAGTTCTTTATCAAGTTCTTCCCTTGAAATTTTTTGCACGAAATCACTTTCTATCCAGCCTCTTAAATGTTCCTCGAAAATACCTTGCCCAAAGGCTTTAATCAGAGCATTTCTACAACGCTTATTTACATCTCTTGGGGTCCTGCGGGGCAATTCTGATAGTAATAGCTTGAGTGCTTCTGCTCTGAATGGATATAGCTCACTTTCCTTAGGTTCATCAGTACTATAGCTAGCCAATAGTTGACTAACATATATAACTTTGTCTTCATCACGCATTTCATCGAAAAAGATATTTCTTGTCACCCGATCAATCAAATACTTACCAAGAATTAACTCAATTTCTTCGTATTCTTCAGATGAGGTAAGAGTAAAATTCATAAAAAGCGTGAAAAAAGAAGGTAGCCGATCAACTAATTCACGTAAACCTTGACCAAATGGACGATATTGTGAGGGCGTAAAATATACGAAGTCTTCCATTTCATCAAGCCAAAGGCAAAGACGACTATGCTTATGTGGAGAGGACTCCAGAGAAAGTCCAATTTGACATTGAAATACACCTGCCAACACTCGAAAATAGTCTTGTGTTTTTTCAATATTGCGATTTAATCCTAACTTGCGTAATTCTGATGTTGTACATTTTCCTAAAAAGTAAGCATTAAGTAATGGATTATCTTGATGATCTCCTAAACGAATTAAAGCGCTAGATAGATCAGCACTGACCATTATTTTGCGAAGAGTGCTTTGGACAGTATTAACACCAACTTCGTCAATTGCTCTACGCACAGCATCTCTGATGTTTTCAAGACCGATTGACTCCATAACATCAATATAAAAGTCTCTATCAGGTTTTCCAGTCTCTTTTGGTGTTGGAACTCTTAAGACAAAGATATCCCGAACACTAGGCTCTTGATCTGGCCAATGTTCATTCAGACTAAAGTAGAGAGAGGCATGTGTTTTTCCACCTCCAACTGGTCCACGGCACAAAATTACTTGAGTAGGAGATGACCCTCTAGCTTCACGTAGAACTTCATTAAACTCATTTTTGAGTTCTTCCATCCCTGCCCATACTGCTAGGTTAGGATCGTCTGGCGGGGAAACAGTAAAAGGGTTTTCTGTTAAACCGATTGACTTCCAATTAATGTTGTAATTCATAGGATACCTCTTAACCTAGGCTTGGGTAGATTATGTAATATGTCGTGTAGTTCATTTAGATGCTTACGGGATTTTAACAAGCGGGGAGTCACGTCGTTGCCTCCTATGCGAGCGTTTACAGCTTTTAAAGCCGTCATAGCTTGAACCAAAGTCCATTTTGGGTAAATGGACAAATAGATATATGGTATTAAATCTAGAGATGACCAAGTTTTTATCACTTTAAATCGTTCCTCAAACCAACAATTAAATCCACGATGTGCTTTCATATCATCGGTTAATACAATTATATATCCATCGACTCGTTTACGTACTAAATGGAGTGAAAGAGAACAGATTAAGCGTTCGCCACGATTTTTATGAGGGTTTCCCGTAGGCGAAAAGTTTTTTAAAAGAGTATTTTCATAGTCTTGCTGACGATGAAACTGCTTTTTCGATTGACTAACAAACCGTATAATTTCAGTTGAATGTATGCCAAATAAGTTCTTATTCCTTCTAACTTCAGTGCATATTTCAGTTGGAACTTGCACCTCAAAAAAATTGTTGAGTGTATTAGTAATATGAGAAGTGCCAATGTAGATATCATATATATGGGCTAATGCACAAGTATCAGGAATGAGAATAGTCATTGTTTAGCTCAAGAAGAAGTTCGATGTGAAATTAGATAAGATTCATTCTCACGGTGAGAAAATCTTACTTCATATATCGGGTTAGGCATACTAGATAGATTACTAAGCTCATCACGCAGTTCATATAGATTAGCCCAGATTTGCTTTTCTACTGCTAAAAATAAACACATATAGATTAGGGCAGGGTAGAGCGATATCTTTGGTGCAGGAGAACTTCTTAATAGGCTAAATGCTGATGCAGTTACATCATTGAGATATTCTGTTTTTTCCTTTTGCGATAATTTACACCATAAGTAACCATCTTGATTAGCAAGGATTGATCCTATACAACCAAAAAAATTTCTTTGAATCCATTGTTGGTTGACATGAGATTGCCCAGAGATACTAGCTTCTCTAACTAGATCTAGCAATTTTTGCCCTTCTTCTGTTAAATTTACAGATTTCCTTAAACCCTCAATACGAACTAGCCCAATGTCTAGTAGCCAATTAATGCGAGGGGGGACAATACTTTCTGCATAACGTTCAGGGTTTTTCCATTCATGAATTACACGATTTCTTAGAGCTAGAATCTCGCGTCCTATCTGAGATTCCTCTTGAGACAAACGGTTATCTAGTTGCTTAACATAGCTATCTTTAAATTTTTTTTGGAGAAGGCTTAGATTCTGAGTAGGAGTTTCTCCAAGCATATTTAGAACAGTCATTAGCCTATCACTATCTTTAATAAACAACCAATAAAGATATAAATAGCGTTCGGCAAGAATTAGTTCAAAGTAGTTAGCTTTACTAGCTTTGGATATAAATGGTAGTAGTGGTCTTCCAAATCGAGTGATACGACATGCCCCTGCTATTCTTCCAACTAGTCCAAGAGATATAGCAAACTCTGTATAACGTTTAGCGCTAGTTCTCATGCGTGTAGGCTTAATCTGTCCCTGTGGGTTCACGTAGCTTTTTAACTCAGATTCATGCTCTACACTCCACCTTTCTAGCCTTTCATATAATAAAGACTCACTGAGCGTTTTATCACTTAATATCGCTAGAATGGATGAAACATAACCGAGGCGGCGAACTTGAGTGTTAATTTCAGTGATTCCAATCTCGTATGTAGCCATTTTTGTGTTTATTTAAAAAGAATATCAGTCCCAAGTGGTCTTCTTGATTATTTCAGCGATTAATGGGAAGTCATCATCGCTTAAGAAAGGAACTTGAGCGTAGATAAGTTCAGGTTCGCTAGAAAGACGGGCTACTAGATGCCCTCGACCTAGTAAATACTCTGCCCCTTTGCGACCAAGTGCAATTTCAGATGTGCCTTCATCAGCGACTTTCAGGATAAGTCGGTTGTCAAGATTTGAGCGTAATTGCATCGGAAACACGCTGTTATCAGGACGTTGAGCGGCAAAAATTAGGTGAATACCAGCAGCTCTAGCTTTTACACCTAAGCGTTGTACGGCAGCAGAGATAGCATCTTTGTATGTTTCAACCAGCATCCAATCGGCGAACTCGTCGTGAACGAGGAAAATAAAAGGCAGTTTTTTTTGCACTTTCTGATTATATGCTGACAAGCTGTTAACCTTTTGATCTCGGAATTGCTTGTAGCGGCGATCCATTTCTTCAACAATCTGATCGAAAATAGCGATCGCTCGTTCTTGCTCGATGATAATACCTTCAGGAAAATGAGGAAGGTCTTCAAAGGGGAAGTAGTCAGCACCTGATTTAGTGTCAATTAGGTAGATGTTGACGAGATCGGGTGAGTTTGTTGCTGCAATATCTAGGAGCAAGTTTCGTAGCAGCACTGATTTACCGCTTCCTGTTGCTCCAGCAATAAGAGTGTGTGGTGCGTGCTGCTGAAGATTTTCAAAGTTACTGCCTAAGTTTAGGTACAACAGTTCGCCATCGAGTTCTTTAACCGCTATCACAAAACTCAAGTTAACGCCTGCGATTGAGCGGTTGAGCTTACGTCGCGCCAAGACTTCCCCGAGATAGATGGTCTGACGTTGGGGACGAGCGATTGCAACTTGAATTTCTCCAGGTTGAGCGGTGAGATTAATGATTTGCAGCCCATGTGTGGTTAGGATAGGCGATCGCTTCTTCTCAATGTCTATAATTCCTAGGTTGTCAGTACCTTTAAGGCGCACAATTGCAGCATTAGGAGTAAGTCTTTGTCCCAAGACTTTTGCCTGTAAGTTGTAGCCCATTAGGGCTGTTTTAAGCTTAGTGGCAGTATCAATCAACCATTGCTCAGCTACAGCATCGCTATGACTCGTTTGTGCCTGTTGCCACCACGCTACAAGTGCGGGACTAGCCCAGTTAGATTCATCATTCGTAGTAGCAGACACAGAAATATGATTTCGAGTAGTAACATCTGCCGTTGGTTCATTCTGAGGTAGCGTTGATGGAATCGCCTTATTGCCTAGATCTTTAATATTTGGAGTAGGCATATCTTTTTCATGTTGAGCTGACTCTACACTGGTAATTTTATCGGGCATTGCACTAGTAGATTCGATGTCTAGTACCCAAGTAACTCGATTAGCAGGGAACAATGGTTGAGAAACTAACCAAGGCTTATCGTCGCCAATCAACTCACGCACTGTAAACAGAGATTGTTTAGACTCATGGGCAAGTACCAGTTTTCTCACAGACTCGCGATCGTAGGTTTCCTGAAAACAGCGATCGACCTTTTGAATGAAAATCCTTTCGCTTTCAATATTGCTATCATTCATGCCTGAAACAAAAACATGAGAATAACCAGACAAGTCGATACGAATTGTTCCTGTACGTAAGCCTTCGCGCCACTGTTCGATGGGCAGCATCGTATTAGCACTAAATTCTATACCTTCTAGCATGAGATCGCTGAGACGAGATAGCCACAGATCGCGATCGAGACGACCTGGGCTAATAAAAAGAGCATCAGCAATACGATAGACTGTATCGCGAAGCTGATTCTGGGAAGTCTTACGAGCATCGGCTACCCCTGAAATATCAACATACTTGGCTTCAGCAATGACGATCTTCAGCACGGGCTGACCATCGATATACTGGGGTGAAATTGCCATAATGTCTGCAATTTGTCCTTCTTTTTGTCCCAGCCATGAAGCGTAATCATCAAGAAAATACCAACCGATAGGATATTTCTTGCCAATTTCTTCTGTGACGATCGCTTTGCTCAACACAACTCCCATCAATTCACTTGCAAATATGCCACACTTAGCAGCCCGTAATACTATGTCGCCAGAGAGAGTATTTGCCTCGTCAATAAAGCTTTGCACGAGCTTATCAATTCGATTACTCTCAATGCCAAGGTTGAGCGCTTCTAACCGCTTACGGACTAAAACCTCTAATAGATTTAGCGAAGCAGAAGAAGAGACAAGGAAATTACGCTCGTCGGTGCGATGCTGTTGATAACGAATCACCTTGACCCCTTGATTGACCAATTGTCGTCGTTCGAGTAAGTCATCGTAATTTACGACCCATTCACCCAATCGATGAGTTTCGTCAAAAATTGTTCTTGTTTGTTCGTCTTGAAAAGATATCTGACGCGCAGGCAGGAAATGTTGATTATCTTGCAAGTCCTTACCTTCGATAATACTGTAGACAGCATCAAGGTAAGCCTGCCCAACATCAAATTGTTTAGGGCATGTAAGGTAGACGGTGGAACGCATTTCATCAGACGGAGCAGGTCGTTTACGAGACCATCGGGCAGGGAAATAGGTCAGCATGTTTGGCGAAGTTTCATCAAATGGAGTAGGTTGCCAAATAACTCGTGCTTGTCGCGAGATGGCATCCTGTAAGAAAACGATGTCAGCAAATTTCCCGTCTTGGGGATTAGCCGGTGGAATATTTTTGGGCATGACACTAATTCGCAGCCGTGCCATAAAATCCTGAGATACTTCACTAGCAATGAAAGCATCAGGATCGACATCAGAACTTTCGATCATTTGCTCATAAAGCTGTGCGAGTTTAGTTGGATCGCGGTGGCGCAAAATAACTTGACAGCGAACTTCTTCGCCTTCTTCTTGCAAAGCATCGCCGAGCTTATTGACGATTGCTAGTGGCAGCTTTACAGAATCAGTTTGATAGAGTACAACACTCAAGTTAGCCTTTTCATGAGGAAGGAGTTCAACATAGCGATTTATCAACCTTAATAACTTTTCCGCAGCATCAGTTGGATCTTCATGTGTACTACGGTCTGTTTCGTCTTTGATGGGAGGTTCCATAAGGCTATAATCATTGACTGTATCGGAGACCGCAAGAATTTTTGGCTCTCGACCTTGATAGCCTACACTTACTTCTGGAGCATGGGGATGGAGTAGATCATTCCGTAGATCGGCAAAGAATAGACGGGAGTCTCCAAAGTTGACTTCAGATGCTGAAAGGATATGCCTCAGCAATCCTGCAAGTTGGCGAGTTTTGACAGCAATAGCAGCCAGTCGTAGTGGCTGCCAAGGTGCGACAATCGCCGCAGGCTTACCTCGATCTTTTCGCATCCCACCAACACGCACGCAACCTAAATGTAGAATCGTCTGATAGAGTTCCAATCGATTACTATCACCTTTGGCATGGATTAGCAAAAGTGTGAGTAATTTACCATATGCTTCGCATTGATGTATAAGAGTCGGGCTAGCAATTCCTTCACCCGTGGATTCGACGAGAGTAGCGATCGCTTGTTTATAGATTGCTTTGAACTGCTCCCAAGCTTCCAGTATTTCCTGTATGGCTTCTTGGGAAAGTTTTCCTTCCTTAGCTGATTTTTTAAGCTTATCGGTGAGTTTATCTAGTTCGCTCTTGCGCTCATACTTCCCAATTAATGAACCGCGATCTCTGTTGTATCCAGGTGATAACGTACCCACATCCGAAAGAGAAATGCCTTGAAGCTTGCCTTTCTTACTAACGAGTTCGCGCTGCACCTGTGAGACTTGGAATGGAGAGTTCTGGTGCAAGCGTATCAGGTCGCTGTAAAGCTCCATCCCGATTGCATTGGGGTTCCCTTTCCAGATTAGTTGGGTCTTAGCAATTAGATTGCGATCTTTATCCCGCATTTCTACATAAAACTTAATTTCTATCGCCGATCTAGCAATAGAAGTATTCTCTTTGTACTTGCTTTTCTGTTTCTTTTTCTCACTTTCAAGAAGTCCATCGTATTTGAACAACCAGTGAGTATCCCATTCAATATATGGACTTGTAAGTTTCTCAATACCACGATAGCGAGTACAAAAATACTGTCCGATATTAGCATTTAACTCCAACCAAACGCTTTTTCGAGAACTTTTTTGAGTCGAAATTGATAAGGATTTAATACTTTCATATGAGTCAGCTTGATCGAAGAGCCGCTCGAAAGCCTGTAACAATCCAATCAAGAAATCATTACATTCAATGGGGTGTCCGTAGACAAACTTATCCCATTTAGCCTTTAGCTTACGATTATCTTCAAGGCGAGGACGATGTGCTTCGTAAAATTCTCGATCATCGTCTAATGCTTCTTTCTTATTGCGTTTCTTGAGGGCGTTAAGATACTGTACCTCTAAGTCAGTTAAAACATCAGGAAATTCATCGCTGAAGAAATCAATCGTTAGTGAGGCAAGATCAGTTTTTTGGGTTTGCAAACCAGAAAAAAGACTGCTAATGCTGTTGGTTTCCCACTCAAACTTTGCTAGTGCTTCAGATTCGGCATTCCAACCTGCCGAACTGTTTATGAAAGCTGAAATTGCAGGATGGGCAATTTCGGGAATATCTTCTTTGACTTTCTCAAAAGCATCTCGCAATTCCTGTTCTTCAATTGGTTTGCGGTTTGGTCGCTGCTTTTCCAATAGGCATTCTCGTTTTGATTTAAGTTCCTGAAAGGCTTTTTCCCACCGTTGAAGTTTACCTAACTGCGTTTCTGGAATTGCACCAAAGTAACCAGAGTCACATGGCAAGTGTAGTGCAGGTAAAGCTCTACCCAAGGCTTCAAGGATAGGTAGACCTTCTGCTTGAATGTACGATCTTGTCTCAACCACATATTCAGCAAATTGTTCTAGACTTCGCGAAATAACCTTCTGTAAGCCCTCGATCGCCTTACGCCAGTAATTGAGGTGGTTTTCAGAGATCGGCAAATCTCTAGCTGCACAGTCTATCCAGAGGTCAATTTGGCTTTTTAGTTCTTGCGCCCCCAAAGAAGTGATATCGCCAAGAGACTGAGCTTGATCGTCATCGCTTGTATTGGCGAGTAGAAGAGCAGAAAGTTCACAGGGAGAGTGACGCAGATGTACAGTCCTCTCATCTGTCAGAAACGCTTCAGGAAGTCCGTAATCTCCAACAAGTGATCGCGGCACTTGAATTTTGACAAGGCACACAAGCTGAGTATCTTGCAGAATTGCATGGCAAACCGCTGCTACCTGTTGGGCAGTGAGGCGATCGAGCATATAGCGAGCGACACCTTCTGATGCCTCATCTATATTGATAGATCGCTTGAGAAATCCTGCTGCAACTTGTCCAATTAGATCGATTGCCTTCATTAAGAAACCTCCGCCGCAAATGGGTTCTGAACATAAGCACAAGCATCTGATAGGCGCTTGAGCAAACCAATACTAGCTAGACGACGCTCCAACCTCAGCGCATTTGCCGTAAAATCTTCGCGATCGGCTTCACCTGAGTCGATGAAACTCTGTGCCTGCTTTTCACCAATGACAAAACCATATGTTTCATAAAGCTTTGCCAGAAACTCCTGAAATTCCATACGACGAGGTACACAAGTAAGTACAAGCGTTTTTAAAAGAGCATCTGTAGGTGCATACCTTGTACGTCTACTACTCCGTCTTGAGGAAAGTCCAATTTCTTTTGACCATGTGCCATGAAATTTGGCGAGGTGTTGTTTATGTCTTGAAACAGCCTCATCTCGAAGATTGAGTAATAGTTCATCGGGAGAATTTGCTGAGGTTTTTGTCCAAACAAAGCGTTTTTCTAAAAGCTCTTTTGCCCCTTCAAGGGGGTTAAACGATTCAAGACACTGTTGCCATTCTTCGAGTTTAGTTGTACCAAGAATGTATTCCTCGATTGCTTGCTTGGGCAGGCTGTTATTCTTTTCATACTCATTTGCCGCCATATCTCGAATGCTTGTTTTTTTCGGTGCAACGATTTCAAGGACAAAGAGCGGCTTTTGGACATCTTGAAGTACAGATTTTGCACGCTTTAACAAATAGATAATAAGGTGCAAGCCTGTAATCGTGACAATGTGGGGTAATGCATCGTAGTCAGGTAAGTTGCAACGTAAAATGCTGAGCCAATCATCTGCTAAGGATTCATATTCTGGCAGGAAGGCATAAGGCAAAAAGGGAGGACTACTACTCAATCGTTTGTCTTCACGATCTTGATCGGGTTGAAGAGCAAGAACGAGTTGATTCCACTTTGATCCTTTATAGCTAGTAGCATATTCACTGCTAATAATACCCATTTTTTGCAAATAGGAGTGGATTTCTGCTCCCCTGCCGCTACGACATAGCATTAAATACGCTAGTTCTCCTGTTCTGCCAAAAAATCGTCGGTCATTAGTTTTATTCGAGCCACTGATTCGTAAATCTTCGTAAAGACAATCAGGTCCATATGGGAAGACAAACTTTGAACTCCACCGTTTGTTACTATCTCCTTCAATGGCACTTGCTTGAAAAAACTTTACAATCTCAGCAAAGGTATCGAATGAAGGAAAACGACTCTTTAAGTAACTGAAATCGACAGAGTCAATACCACCCACGCTCTTCGACATTTCCTCTATCCAAGCCTCCCATCGCTCCACATCGTCAAAAAACTCTGAAGTTATTGCTTCAATATGAGGATTATTAAATAAAATATTGCGAAGATGAAGGCGAAAATATATTGAGTATTGAAGTTTATTTTTTTCCTCTTCAATAAAGGCTTTGCCACTTACCGATTCTGATTGAACAATACATAACATTTCCAAAATGCAAAGCCAAGGGGTCTGCTCGTCATATAGTCGATGCCCCCAGATCGATTCATCAACCCACATGTTGAGTTGAGACTTTTCGATATATGGGCGTGGTAGTGACTCTAACATTAGACATTCACCTCAAAGGTACGAGGACTTGCTATACCATCATTATTAACTTTCAAAAGACGAAGACTCATAGACTCTTCTACATCTTCTACATTCTCAGCTTTTTTTCTAATTGCCAGATGCTTGAGTACCTGTGTCTTAAAAGCAAGAACATCTTCATAACATTCTTGAGAAAAACTGCTAGGTAGAGCACCTTCTGCTACCCTACTAAGATACTCATATCGAGTTACCGTTAGATTAAAACTTACAGGTTCAATATCTTGTGAGAGGCGAACAACTAAAAAAGGGATTACTCTATTGACATTGAGTTCCACAGAGACACTTTCACCTCGATCTTTCGCCACAGATATAGATTTCTCATACACCCGACTAATCTTTGCTTGAGAGTAACTCCCAGAAGTTGCAAGAATTAAATCGTCTTCATTGTTAACAAGTAGACCCGTAAAAATACGGTTAAGACCCCGCACTAGGCGGGTAACAATAAATTTAGGAAGCTTCTTTCCCTGTTTCAGAACTTTACAGACATCATTTAAATACTCGCCTGCATACTGGAAGACTGTGAGGTTCCATAGTTTTAAGTCAATGGGATAGTTATTAGGTAGCATGAAGAATAACCTTTGTCTCTGAGTTTGTAGAGCTTTTAGGAAATCATCCTCTCGATTACCCGTTCCGCGACCTTCTAAATATGTACTTTGTTGTATTTGGTAACTAAGACTTGCGCCATAGTAAGAATCAGAACTCACTAGTGTATTGTAGTGTGAACGCAGATCGGGATCATCAGCTCCAAAAATCAAAATATTGTCGATCTGGTTACTTGTTTCAGTACCGATACTAAAACTGCGTAAGACCTTAAAGACTTCTGTAGTTTCGCGTTTGCGATCGCCCAAATTCTCTCCAAAAATGTTGCGATAGAGGCTGGCAAGCGGCGCTTTCCTTTTTTCGCAAATAGAGGGAATTTCTTTGCAAGATAGCAGCTTTTCCCTAGCCTCAGGATGACCGAGTAGCGCATTTGCCACTAATAAGAGCAACTGACGCACAGGCAAGTGCATTTCATTGAGTTCGCTCAATTCTAATAAGTTAGTAAGACGTTCTCGGGTAGTTCTATTAGTCGCTGTTCCTTCAAGGCGAGATTTATTTTGCCAAATTGGACAATCAAGCTGATAGGTGCAGCGATCGCAAGCCCATCCTGAATGTTTCAACACAGCATCAAGGATACGGGGAAAAATTTCTGCTGCCTTCTGACGACTGAGATTATAGAGCTTTATGTTATAGCCTTCTTCCTCTTGTCTATCTTCTACAAGCAAATTTTCGATGACTTGACCTATCTTTTTAACATCTTTGTTGTCTTTGATTCTTGACCAGGCTTCTACCAATTGCCCATCATTAGCAGCTATCAAGTAAATTTTTTCCCTGATTTCACTAGTAATTGCTAAAGCCATTTGAGGTAAATATTCATTTTGCTGTTCGGGAGTTAAACTACTAAGATCTTTGATAATCACTAATTCATAGCTAGCACAAATCAACGTATATACTTTTTCATTACGATCCCACTCTTCAGATGAACCTCCTAATGTTTCCCAAATCTCTCTACATTGGTAGGTTTTGCCATCTCCAGCAGTTCCAGTTAAAATGATCGACTTTGGATTTTCGGATTGAAAATTTTTTAGAATATCAGAAAGGTAGGCTGTTTCAAAAATAGGCGGCTGAATTTTTTTACGCTTTAATGCTCTTTGAATTGACTCATCATACATATTGTCGTTACGGGGAATTGGCCCGTAGTTTCTTAAGAAACTGATCCATTCTGAAGATGGATAAATTGTTGATCTAGCCATAAAATCAAGACCTCAAAGTGTGCATTTTTTGAAAAATATTATGCTGTACTCCTAGTACAGGTTTAGATTGGAAAAAAAGATGTGGGCGTTAGCTCAAGTTCTGGGAAAGTTGGTGAAATGATACGATCGCTATCAAAGAACTCAGTTATGTCATACCAACCATCGGAATTAATTAAGACAGTGACTTTTGCCTCTAGCGGATCGATGATCCAATATTCAGGAATATCACGGGCTGCATATTCAGTACGTTTGGCTCGGTAGTCAATGTTTTTTGTGGAAGGGCTGATTACTTCGATGACAAGTAATGGTGCGGATAGATCAAAATCAATCACAGCTTCACGCTCTTGCAAAGCTTGCCAATCATTTCTCTGCATCACCACCACATCAGGAATCCTGACTGTATCTAGTCCGATGCCACGAGGACAACGTACACCTATTTGTCCTTGTCGAACAATCCACGGTTGAGCAGTACGATTTATCTCGGCATTAATTGCTTGATATGTACGATCAATTGTTTCCCCATGCAAACCAGTTCCTAACGACATTGCTACAAGCTCTCCGTCAACTAATTCATATTTCGTGTCAGACCCGTCAAAGTAAGTTAGGTAGTCAGTAAAGGTGATTCTGGGCTTAGCGTTTTTGGTGGTTTTGGCGATCGCGATGGTCATAAAACTGTCCTCTCAAGAGATTTAGTTACAAATGGCAAGCTAAACAAGGCATTTCGTCATCTTCATCGTCTAGTACTGATTCTAATACTTCGGCAAGGCTAAGTTGTGGGGATATTTTCTTTTCTTTAGTTAAAGCTTTTTCGTGTTCAGCAATGATTTCATTTTTACGAGCAATAAGTTCTAATAATGTTTCTCCTTGTGTCCATGTATACGTTCTTCCATCTTTGTGATCTCTTTCATAAGCGACAGCTTGAGCAAATTCTTCAGGATGTTTTTCAGCGAGTTTTACCCATTCATATTTACGCTGAAAAAAACAAAAAGAACAGCCTGATCGACTTCGCCATTCATAGTAACTAGGTAATCCAATTCCACTTTCATCAAGAATCTGAAGAATATCAGCCTTGATTAAGCTTCTTTCTTTAAATGGATAGATCGGATAAATATTTGGTTGTGCAGATACATAACCTTCACGATTTTCATCTGCTCTTATACCAATATAACTAATAGCTTTGTCGTCCCCTACAAATTTTTCAAGAGGTTCTATTTTAAGCTTGCGGGTACACCATCTAACTCTTGGCGATGGTAGAACACCGTTAAATACTTCCAACCAATGATCAAAATCTCTTTCAGCATTTAGATACTCGATTTTGATTCCCAATCGTGCCTTGATCCTTTCTAAATACTCGTATGTTTCAGGAAGTTCTTTGCCTGTATCACAAAAGAAATACTCCATTTGTGGGACTTCTTTGTGCATCAAAATTGCTAATGCTGTACTATCTTTCCCTCCTGATAATCCTAAAATGTGTCTAGTCATAATTAGTTGTTTTCTAAATCTTCTAAGTCGAATAGGTAATCATATAAAGATGCTTCAAAATCAATCATCTGTAGATTGGATTCTGTATTATTTGAATTGTTTTGTTCTAATAGAGTCCATTTATTGCAATCTTTATAGAAGTATTTATTAGGAGATGAATGATCTTTTGTTTTGCTGCTATGTCTCCAAAAAGCGTTATACACCATTCCTTGTGTATCATCCGTATTAAAATGATAGAGATTTTTCTCTAGGATCAATTGACAGATCTCTTGGCAAGTCATTGTGCGATTTGTCTCACCCATCACCTCTAAAATCGCCTGAGCTATAGTCTTTTGTTTTATTTTTGTATCGCTACTCCCAGATATATCACTCATAAATTAGAAAAAAATTTTAGATACTAATAGTATGATACATACAGTTAGTGAGTATTGGTAATTATGTATCAACGAATTAATATTACGCTGCCTAATGAAACCTTACAGTTACTCGATCGCATAGCCCCAAAAGGCGATCGTAGTCATTTTATTGATCAAGCAGTAAAGTACTACATCAATGCCGAAGCAAAAGAAAATCTTAGGGAAAAGCTCAAACAAGGTGCAGTCCGATGGGCAGAAAGAGATCTAGGCATTACCCAAGACTGGTTTAATATTGATGAGGAATCATGGCAAAACGCCAACAGGTAACACTTCCCAAGAGAGGTGAAATTTACCTAGTAAACTTTGACCTCATAGTTGGCTCAGAAATTCAAAAAACTCGTCCAGCACTTATTCTCCAAAATAATATTTCTAATCAACATAGCCCGATTACTATTGTTGCTGCCCTCTCATCTCAATTTGATGCTGAGATATATCCCATAGAAGTTTTAATCACGCCACCTGAAGGGGGACTGAGCCATCCATCAGTAGTTTTACTCAACCAAATTCGATCTATTGATAGACAACGTCTAGTTAAGCGACTTGGCGTTGTCTCTGATCAGCTAATGGACTGCGTAAACAATGCAATTCTAATTAGCTTAGGCTTAATCGATCTATGAGCTTTTGGGGGATCTCTTTTGACTTGATACCTTTGTGGAAATTAGATTGACATCTTCAAGCTGTCGCTCTCCCAAGACTTTCTCAGCCAATTTGGCAATTAAAGCTTGCTGTAAACGATCGTTACCTTGCACGATCGCTTCATTCAAGATTTTTTCTACTAATGGTTCGAGGCGATCGCTATCTTCGCGATCGAGCCAAATCAACTGATGAACCTCCTGACCATCGGGACGAGCGATTGTGATTCTACGAGCATCAAATCCTTGATTTTTTGAGGCGACCATCCCCTTTTGCAAGGCTTCAAGATTAATAAAGCGACGTGCTAAATCGCTAAGCTTTGGTTCAAAACTAGTCATGTCTGCGTCAGTCCATGATTCCGCAGGCTTGTCCACCACAATCATCAGCAAAGACTCCAACCATCGTTGATCGTCCGCAGTTTCATCGGCAGCAGCCAAAACAAACCGCCGTAATGTCCTTTCCAAACAAGATTCAACCAAATAACTTGCCCTAACTTGCAAATCTTCCCGTAACTTTTCACTATTTCGCCGCACTCCAAAAGCCTCATGCAAAAGGCTTTGACAATCAGCAAGTAAGCGATCATAAGTAGTCTGAACTTCATGTAAAACCTGAACTAACTTACCCTTAAACTGCTTTGCAGTCGTACCGTCATCAGCCTGACCAGCAATGATCGCCGCTAGTCCACAAGCAACAGGCAAAGATTGAAATAGGAGTACATCGGGTTCTTGAGCCTTTTGGAGGGTTTGGACAACTGCTTGTGCTTCAGTGCTCATGCGCGTCGTTTTTGTGGTGTAAGCAGGCAGCTTCTTGACAAATTGGAACAATGGCTTGACTACTGATAGCATCGTGACATTGCGAATGTTTGCAGGTATCTTTTTCTCATTCGATTTGGTACTAGACGATCTCAATACATTTTCTAACTCACGGAAGACTTGCGATCGCAAGCCCACTATTTCAAAATGCTTCACCGCAAAGCGCTGCGGATGCTTTACCAATAATTCAAAATGTTCACTTCCCAATACTGGGATAAAAGTTCCATCTTTATAGACGCTGACATCATCAACGTGATCTAACAACACTGCTGCTAAAAGAATGGGAATTACGCCGCGCTTTACGCCGTAGGGTGGTGCATCAAGAATTGTATAGAGTTCAGCAATCGTGCGAGGGGTTTCTAAAGATTCTAAACAGAATTTCTCGATAACTTTCCAAATATACTTCACGTCAGATTTAGTATCAGATGAAGAAGGTGGATAAAAGCCCCAAACGCCATTTTTTATTCTATGAATCTTCGTTTTGCCTAATACAGAGGTGTAAATGCTCACTTCTGGACTATTACCCGTTAAACCTAACTGGGGGCGATCGCCATGATCTAACATCGCCTGAATTAGCGTCCGCAAAGCTCTGACCATCTGCGAACTGAGTTCACGGCGGTTAATCAACTCATTCCAGAGTGTCATGCCCTTGTGATAAACGCGCTTGCAAACTTCTGACAGCATAGAATTAAAGTCAATTGCTCGACTAATCACTACGCGATCGCCTTGTATCCAACAGACATTTTGATGCTGCCCGACTGCAAAAGCTTGACTTAAAGCCTCATCTAATAGTCTTTCTGCTTGCACCATGCGATGACGAATTTCCAAAGCAGCCACTTTATCCCGCTCTATTTCAGGATACTTAGCACGGATTTGCTGAAGTGCTGTATATTCTAAAGCCGATATTTCTAAAAGTTTGAGATTAGTAGAATTAACCACAATCAAAGGTTTTTTATCCGCAGTCTCGATTGGTACGGACTGTGGCGGCTCTGCACCTACCCAATAACCAATTAATCCATCAAAACTATGATTTGAGCAACACAATTCATTCCAATTAACATCGTTATCTAGATAGATTCTCTCAAAATAGCGAGTTGTGCCTGTTGTATAGCTATGGCGTTGAGCAACTACAGGCTTAAGCTTAGATACATCAGCTAATATTTTGGCTAAAGGCGATCTCTCATTCTCAATGTAAGTAGTAATCGCACTTTCTACATCAAAATCTGAGCCTTCCCAAATTCTTAACTCATCAATTTTCTTTCGATGATGCAAAATCCCTTTTTGATTGAGAAATTCATCAATTAAACGGCTAATTGATGTTCGTGATGTGCGATCGTTAGGGTGATCACACATTGCCCACATTACCAAGTCTCGTGATGCTCTTAGTCCGCCTGTGGAGGTGACTAGATTGAGGATACCCACTGTCTTGAGCAATTTCAAACTCTCTGGATCAGAATTCCTAGCATCACTCACTAAAGTCTGAATTTCCACCCATTTTTGTAATTGTGGACGGCTCGCTAATCCTATCCCTGCTGCTTCTATAAAATAATCGTAGACACGATCTAACTTTAAAGTGGGAATACAATCTTTATCTAGACAAAACTCATCTAGATGACTCCTTAATGCGTATGGTTCGGAGCTAGTTAGGAATGTAAATAATGAGCGATCATTCTGGGCGTATCGAGTGCAAAGAATTGGTAACACCAAAGCCGTTATCGGATGTAGTGGATACGCTGCCGCCAATAGTTCAGGCGAAATATCATCAACTTGCGATCGCAAAGTTTCGCACCATTCTTCTGCTTGACTATCTATAAGCGCGTCATATTTTTTAGTATTAGATTTATCCCCAGAACGGGAGATCGCCTGTCCAATCAACCTCGTCATTTGTCGTGCTGATTCAGTGAAAGGAATATCTTGAAACCTCCCTTGAATCTTTGCCCATTCATTACGTTGTAATGAAGCTAATCTATCACCATAGTCAGCAAAGGACTGATGTAATAAACCAATTAGATAAAACTTCTGTCCATTAGTTTGTTTTAATTCTGCTAATTGCTGCAAAAGATAAAGATCTGCCTCATTTGGATGTAGAGATGCGTATTCTAAGTTCTTGCCCAACTCATCGACAATTAACAGCACATCAGTTTTGGCTGTCGCAATTACTTCTCGCACTAGCTGTAATGCAGTTTTACTATCGACTTTATGACCAGCCCTAACTTCCACAGCGAGATCTACAAGCTGAGTTGCGATCTCAGGCTTACTCTTCTTCTTCCAAAAATGACTTGCGCCATAATCCAAAGCTCGGATAATTGTATGTGCTAGAGGTTCTCTTTGCGCTGTAGCGATCGCCCTAAAGCAACCCTTTTCAGGCAAATTATGATTTAATTTTTGAAATTCCGCTTCTGTGATTGCTTTTTGAGTGATCGCTAAAGCATCTTGCTTAACTACCGTTTCGCCAGCACATAGACAAGCCAAAAAATGGGCAAACGCTGATTTCCCCGTACCATATACCCCTGTTAGTGTAATCGCTTGAGTTTGCTCAGATTCAGGCACATCTACCAAAATTTGTTTGAGCGCATATAAAGAGCGATCGGTTAAGACATAACCATTTACTGAATTAGGGTTATCAAGATCTCGCTCTAGATTTATCGATCTAGCATAGCGGCGATTTAAATGAAAATATTCTGACAGCTTAAGCATTTAATGTTTGTAGTATTTATTCAAGATTGTTTGACTGACTTTGGTTGGCGCTTGGGTGAATGCCATCTGAATTGAGCCTGCACTTTCCGATAAGGCGATCGCATTACACCACCTTGCTACTTGCTCGATCGCATCACAAAGCGCACTCTCAGACAGTTTAAACACCATCCCTGGACTGCCTTCATCAAATAACAATCGTGATAAGGAGATTGTTCTTTGACCACTACTAAGAGACTCAGCAAAATCTAGACAAGTCGCAACGACAATTTCGGCATGGAGACTTGGTTTCGCCCCAATCCGAAATGCGTAATGTAATGAGTCACCTGCCCTTTGAATCAAGCCTAACTCTGCGAAAGGACAATCCAAATTGTCTTCGTTCAGACTAATAACATCGCCCTGTTTAACGTACATTCTCAATAAACAAGTCACATCTTTTTTTAGTGAGGCTTCAACAGTTCGATTTCCCAAAGCATCTCGATACTTTACCAATGCTAATTTCAAATCCTCAGACGTAAATTCAGCTTGACGTAAAGCATTAAAGGCAGCATACCAAGCCGTGGCTCTACATGGTTGCTTTAACAAATGCCAATGTAACAACCACAACGAAGCAGGATCTTCTAAAAAAGGATCATAACCATCATCATCCAGTAACATCCTCCCAAATTGTGATGGTTGACAATCGCGATCGTCCTCAATCAACTTAAACGCCCCACACCAATAGCGAATTGCCTTCGCCATGTTTTTGCCTACCCCTAGCTGAATGTGAGCATCTTCTTCTAGGAAAATCCCCGAATTTTCGCTGACTGCCTGAAATCCTTTTTTTAACCAGCTATATCGAGGGTAAAACGTTTCATGCCGAGCAAAAATTAATTCCGAGGCGCTAGAAATATTACTGTTGATAGTCTGAACCATATTTACTCTTTAATTTGCTTGGCAAACTTAACCCATAAACTAAGTTAACTGCTTCTACAGGCAAATCATTATAAGGTATAGGATAGACTTAAGTTTTAACAGTAATTTCTATGTCAGCCCGTGATCTATTCATGACATTGTTAAAAATGCCTTACAAAAAGACGGCTGGACGATCACCCATGATCCCTATCCATTGCCAACAGGCAGTTTTGATCTAGCGATCGACCTCGGCGCTGAAAAAGTAATTGCCGCCTACCGAGGAGAACAGAGAATTGCCATTGAAATCAAAAGTTTTTTAGGTCCCTCCAAAATTTCTCAATTTTATGGAGCTTTAGGGCAATTTATCGCCTATCGTACAGCCTTGCATACCCAAGATGCTGCCCGTATTCTTTATCTTGCCGTCCCTGATGACATTTATGATCGCTTCTTCTTAACACCGTTTGTACAAGAACTAGTTACCCAAAATCAACTGTATTTACTCACATACTCAATCAAATCTGAGAGCTTAGAAAAATGGATACCATTACCCAATATCGTCAGCAAATAAAAACTGTCTTAGAAAATCACGCTCGCCATGTTTGGGACGATCGCATTCAAGCTCAAATAATTATTGATCCAGAACGGGATCATTATCAGCTTGTTTATGTCGGTTGGCGAGATTCTAAGCGTTGCTATGGTGTAATTTTGCATCTTGATATCATTGATGGCAAAATTTGGATTCAACAAGATGGAACTGAAATCGGCACAGCCAATGAATTAGTTGAATTGGGTGTTTCCAAGCAAGATATCGTACTAGGCTTTGATCCGCCCAACCTGCGGCACTATACGGATTTTGCTATAAATTAGAACTAATTTAGGTTTGATTATCACAAAACACTCCTATTTACGTTGTTTTATATTGTTGATTTACTAAGGGCGCAATAAATTAAATGAGTGAACATGAAAAGAAACTTTTAGATGCTTTTCAAGACAAAGATGGTCTGATCAAGATAACGGATTTAGAAAAGTGTAAAGAAGTAAATTCTGAAAGAATACTTTTTAAGCTAAAAAACAATAAAGATTATAATCAACCATTACTATATCCCTCTCATAGAGCGTTAAGTGTTATTGATTATTTAGTTCGCGATTCTACATTATCAAATTTATCGTCAATTCGTGTCTCGACTGATGATATGGGAATGCTAAGTGCTCCTATGTTTGGAGTGAATTTTGAAAGTGCTATCAAGACTGTTATACGAAAAAAATTTGTTAAATCTATATTCTATATCCCTCAGCAGGATAACTCTTCTGGATTTATTGAAGGTAAGGGTTTTGCTTGTTATTTAGTAGTTCATCTTGGGGTAAGTGAAGAGTATGGGCAAATGAAATTTCATTTAGAGGCATGGCATGGTAACGAAGTAGATCCAACAGTTTTCTATATGCATAGTATTTTTTCTATAGATCCCTTTGCTTTACCTCAACTAGAACAAGCTGTTATCGAACATCTAGATGGCGCTATTATTGAATATACTCAATTAGATAAAGAAGAGCTTTTTCGTCGTGGGAATAAGAATAAAGATCTTCCATATCAAAAACAATTCCGAATAGATGGAAAAATCCCATTACATATTTTGTACGAAATTGCAAAGATATATTTTCCTATAGATTCTTTAACTGAAGAATACTTTGGACTAAATGGTATTACATCAGATAATAATATACAAAGATATAGAGTTTCAGCTAATGATTTTTAATTGATCATGAATCTAGAAATATTGCCGTTTGAAACATCTATATCATTCAGTTTATCCGAACTGAATTTTCAAAAACTTTGTCAACAAAGCAATGTTGGCAAAAAATTACCTAACGCCCTGTATATCCATATTTCGGCGATCGCTTTTTTATCTCCACAATTACAAGAATGCGATCGCCAAGCCAGATTATCACTACCAAAATCCATCCAATTCACCATTATCAAATTCAACTACGAACAACCCAAAATCTCCTACCTGTTCTATCCAGAATTCGATAACGACCCACATCCCGCATTGCATCAAAGTATTCAAGTTGACCTAAAAGCCCAAACAGTCCAGCAACGAGACTATTACAACTCTCTCAATCCGCCCATCCTCCATCGCAAAGAAACCTTTGTAAATTCTGACTATCCCCACTATCAACTATTTGCTCAACTAACCAAACAAGAAGAAGCGATCGGGCTGTTTCATGAGACTCGTACCATCGGCACTCGTAAAGGATGGGAACAACGTTTACAGGAATACAATGTTGAACTGAAAGATCATCAAGTCATTTTGCTCCCCTCGACCTCTGGGAGAGGATCTGGGCGATGCACTGAGCAGTTCGACAAGCTCACTGTAAGACCTGTCGAAGTGTTTGAGGGGCTAAAAGAAGATATAAAAATTGATCGACATAAAGCCGCAATTCATCGCCCCGATCTATCTAAACCCGTTCGACTTGCCCTAGAAGCAGGACTATTTACAGAAAGCTCAACTTTCTTTGATTATGGCTGTGGTCATGGTGAAGATATCAAAAGAATTAGCGATCGCGACTTTACCAGTAATGGTTGGGACCCATACTATCGACCACAATGTGATCGTGTCAGCGCCGAAATCGTCAACCTCGGCTATATTATCAACGTCATCGAATCACAGAACGAAAGACGAGAAGCCCTTATCAAAGCATGGGAATTAACGCAAAAAGTTTTAATTGTCTCGGCACAAGTTTTAATCGGTGATGTGGGCAAAGGACAAATCGCCTACAGTGATGGTGTGGTGAGTAGCCGTAACACTTTCCAGAAGTATTACGAACAAGAAGAACTCAAACTCTATATCGATCAAGTGTTAGGCGTAGATTCTGTGCCTGTCGCTCTCGGCATTTATTTTGTATTTCGTGACGACATGCAAGCGCAAAGCTTCAGAGCATCACGTTTTCGTTCGAGAGCCACCACACCCAGACTCCGCCTTGTCTCCAAACGTTTTGAAGACTATCGCGAATTACTTACTCCCCTCATGGATTTCTTCACAGAGCGAGGCAGACTACCCGTCGGCGAAGAACTGTCAAACTTTGAGCCGTTGCTGACAGAATTTGGAACAGTGCGCCGCGCCTTTAACTTGATTGTCAGTGCCACAAATCAAGATGAATGGGATGCGATCGCCGATAAGCGCCGTCAAGATATTCTGGTATTCCTAGCCCTCAGCAATTTTGATAACCCTTACAAACGACTCAAATTAAGCCAACTTTCAGCGCAATACCAAACCGATATCAAATCTCTATTTGGCTCTTATCAAGGTGCAAGTACTACTGCTGACCTGATGTTATTTAATTTAGGTCGTGAAGGTTTCATCGCTACCTGTTGTCGAAACAGCAAAATCGGACGGCTAGATCATCAAGCCCTCTATGTTCATATTTCGGCTTTAGAACATCTTGATACTATGCTCAGACTCTATGAAGGATGTGCCAGTCGCACCATTGGGAGAATGGATGGGGCTACTTTAATTAAATTCCATCTGCACAAACCAAAAATCAGCTATCTTTTTTATCCCGACTTTGATCGAGATCCCCACCCAAAAATGCAAGCCTCAATGCAAATTGACCTGAGAGATTTACAGGTTCGTTATCGTGACTATCACAACTCCGATAATCCCCCCGTACTTCATTGCAAAGATGCTTATATCCTTCCCGACTACCTACAGTATGAAAAATTTGCCAAATTAACTAAACAAGAAGAAAGTTGGGGATTGCTAGAAAACATGAAAGATATTTCACATTGGCAAGGCTGGCAACAAAAATTAAAAGAATACTGTGCAGAACTTCAAGGGCATCGTCTTGTCTGGAGCAAAGACGCTGACCCAGAGACGATTAAGTGCGTGAAAGCACAACGCAAATCCAAGAAATTAGAAGAAATACATTCTAGCTAATCCAAATCTCCCTTGAATCATAAAAGCGTCCTCGTTGCTCAAGTTTAAAATCACCCAAAAGTAAACCTAGCCAAGTTTCAACGATTGGCAATTTCAAAGCCTTTTGCAAATCTATCAAACGCATAGGAGAAGAATTATTGGTAATACAATGCGAGATCGCCTCAATCCAACTCGATACATCCTCAGCATGGGCAGTACTAATCGCCCGTTCAAACTTTTCCTCCAAACTAAGCAAACTTTCCTGTTCTAAAGCTTGAATCAAGACCTCCTTATCAATTTCGCCAACAATCGAATTACCAGTTTTTGCTTGTTCGGAAATCTTCCTAGGTAAACTCTGCAAAGGCTCAATAAACTGTTCAAAATCGACCACCATAGACTGACGCACATAACGCTCAAAAGCATCATCAGCCATGATCGGCTCACCCTTTACCGCACGAGAATGTAACTCCTCAAATAAAAAATTAGAGCGATCACAAAACAAATCCGCAATCTGACATACCGCCTCTCCTGCTACTCGTAACTGAGATCGCGTATCAAGATCAACCAAAGTCAGATCCAAAAGCTTAAACACCATTAGAAAATTTGCATCTTCAGGAGTCTGTCTCGCAGACGAAAGGACATCCCATAAATCCAACTCAAGCTGTTTAACTTTCATAGCCACTCTGAAAATTAATTGGGGTGACAGGGACAAGGACGCAAAGGACAAAGCCAAGGATCGAGGCGTTCTTGGCTGGCAAATTTCTTAATCCCATAATTTGAATCTAGCAAAACCAATACTTTCTGCACATAAGTATGTACCTGCGAAGCAACCATCCCCGCACAATGGATTGGTGGAATCGCTGCGAACTTTTTTTGTCCTTGCCAAACTTGCGCGGAGATCGCATGAATCGGTGTATCTGTTCCCGACTGCCGATAAACCACTAACACCGCCCAAAAAATTGAGGCGAATTCATCAGTATTAACAACTAAATTTTTATCGGAATCACCACGTTGACGAGAGCGAATCAAATTACGGCGATCGCGATGACGAGCATAGGAACGGCGACTATAGCAAACATTAGGATTCCAACAGCGATCGCCCAACTCACCATGAAGTTCTTGAGCCTGAGCCGCCGAGAGCATCGCACACTTTTTACACTTTTCGGGAATACATTTAGCCATCAGAATTCTTTTGGCAACAATTACCCAAACAATTACGCGAACTGCGAATACAGCCAGACTCAGCAAATCTGTGGCCATGTTTCTCCACCGTTGGTTTAGCCAACCAAAACAGAGGAATACCCGTTAACTTCCAAGTTAAGCGACCAAAAGAATGTAAAACATCCCAAGCCTCCTCTTGCGAAGGCTCTGTGCAGAACTCGCTCAATTCAGCCCGAAACGCATCCCAAAGCGATCGAACAGTTTGTGGATGACAAAGATTGTAAGTCTGCATACCTTGCTTATAAGCCTCAGTAAGATTGCCACTCATTAGTAAAACTTGGTAAACGATATGTGATTATGACCATAATCTTGCCGCCATTAGTACCATAAATTTGCCGCTGCTGAGTTTGAAATACTTATTTTACCGTTGGGTTCTCCTAGATTCGTCTCTCCAGATGGAAGCATAAGTTTGCCGAAAGTCTTGAATTGCAAGCATAAGCTTGCCGAAAATTGTAAACTCTTGAAGCTCCCAAAAGCCTTGAGCAGTCTGGTGTTATCTTCCTGCTGCATCTGGATTTACCTCCCATCGCTAATTTTACCACTCCAGTCACAGACAAATTTTGCCTGTGGCTGGGCTAAATGCCTTAAGGAGACGGGATTTAGAGGACATCTACTACCTAAATGCAGACTGGCTATGGGTTAAAGTCCATTGCCTTGCAGGTTGATACCATAAGTTTGCCGTTGCGGCAAACTTATGGTCATAATCACACGATATTAGAAAATCTAACACAACAGCCTAACTTGTCATAGAAATATCTTAGAGCAAATAATCAGCATTTATTTGTCATTAAATTTAAACGAATAAGTATTTATACTTAGTTTTGTTAACGTGTTTTAAAGGTTTGAAGGTTTTGCTTGGCGCGTTGTTATATATTGAAGGGGTATCTGCCCGTTAGTTAGCTGTCGTTATGCAAAAATGGTTTAATACTGCTGGTCCTTGTCAGGCTGATATTCATTACATGCTGCCGTCTACAGTGCGGTTGCCTGAAATAGTGAATTTGATCGCTCAGCGTAACTACTTTGTCATCCATGCACCAAGGCAAGTGGGTAAAACTACAGCAATGCTGGCACTTGCCCAGGAATTAACTGCTAGCGGTCAATATACGGCGGTGATGTTATCGCTGGAAGTGGGGGCGGCTTTTTCTGACGACTTGGGAGCAGCCGAACTGGCTATTTTAGGTGAGTGGAAGCAATCGATACGGTATCGTTTGCCAAAAGAGCTGCAACCTAATGAATGGCTAGATGCTGAAGCAGGGTCAAGAATTGGTACAAATTTGAGCAACTGGGCAGAACAATCATCCCGTCCATTAGTTGTCTTTTTGGATGAAATTGATGCCTTGAGCAATGAAACGTTAATTTCCGTATTAAGACAAATCCGATCTGGTTTTCCTAATCGTCCGCATGGCTTTCCTCAGTCTTTGGCATTGGTGGGTATGCGTGATGTACGTGATTATAAATATGCTTCTGGGGGGAGTGATCGCCTAAATACTTCTAGTCCTTTTAATATCAAAGTGCGTTCCTTTACTTTGAGTAATTTCACACTTGAGGATGTGAGGAATCTCTATCAGCAGCATACGGATGCGACTGGTCAGGTGTTTACACCCGAGGCAATTGATTTAGCCTTTCATTTGACACAGGGTCAGCCTTGGTTAGTCAATGCGATCGCTAAGGAAATTGTGGAATA
>NZ_LIRE01000749.1 GCF_001402795.1 Pseudanabaena sp. 'Roaring Creek' | reverse complement strand
TAAGTAGCTAGGCATAAGTAAACTTAAAACCTAGAAGAGCATACCGCCCGCATAGCGGGCGGTATGCTCGCTGGTTTTGGTTTTTAATTATGCCGAACTACTTATTAGATTTTCTACCTAGCGCAAGCACTGTATCAGAAATCTGATACCATGAATGACTTTAATCTCTCCATTTACCTCATTTAACTGCGCTGTCGCTATGACTGATGTTAATAATCCATCAAACGTTGAATCGCCAGAGACCTATCTCCAATTTGGCGATCGCTATCGTGGCTCTGGTAATCTGCCCCTCGCGCTCAAAAATTATCAACGCGCTCTCGCTGTCGCTCCCGACTTTGCACCTGCCCACGAACGTATTGGTGGAATTTATCAGCAGCAGGGAGATATGATGGAGGCGATCGCTAGCTATAGCAAGGCGATCCAATTCGATCCGCAATTGTTAGAGGCTCAATTGGGATTAGGGAATACCTATCAACAGATGGGATGGGCGGAGCTAGCGATCGCCCATTTTCAGAAAGCCCTCGAATATCACCCCGAACGTTTTTTGGCGGAATATCATTGCAAGCTAGGGGATAATCTGAAGGATAGAGGCAAAATCAGCGAAGCGATCGCCAGCTACGAACGCGCGATCGCCCAAAATCCCGACAATATCGATGGTTATCGGGCGATCGCCCAAATCCATTTGCAGCAAAATGCCACTGAAGCAGTTAGCGCTATTTACGAACTTGCCGAGAATCATAATTCGGATCTGCTGCAAGCTAAAGACTATAATGCCTTGGGCGTAGCCTATTTGCTCAAAATTAGTTCCATTTTCACCGAAGAAGAAGCGATCAAAGCGGATTTAGAAGGTAAAGCGATCGCCTGCTTTGAGAAGGCAATTCAGATCAATCCAGCCTATGCCGATGCCCATTGCAATCTCGGCAATACCTTCCTTCGCAAAGACCAAATCAAAGATGCGATCATATCTTACAAAGAAGCGATCGATATCGACCCTAGCTTTGCCCAACCCTACTTTAATCTCGGAATTATTTTAAATAATCTAGGTAAAATCGACGAAGCGATCGCCTGTTTCCAATCGGCGATCGAACTCTCCCCTGATTGGATCGAAGCCCATCAATACCTCGGTCAAATCCTCGCGAGAGGAGTCTAATCAAAAAGGAACTGGTATTTGCAAACGAATTTCCTCCAGCGATCGCGGATGGGTGAAGGTTAACTCCCGTGCATGGAGATGTAAGCGATCGGTCGCAATCTGACAGCCATATAGGCGATCGCCTAAAATTGTGAGCCCCAATCCACGCGGATCGGCAGCGTGAACGCGCAGTTGATGTGTCCGTCCCGTTAAGGGGATAAATTCAATTCTTGCGTAATTATTTTGATTACTGACTTGATTACTGACCTGATTACTGACCTGATTACAGAGCAGCCGAAATTCAGTCAAACTTGGTTTCCCTCTCGCAAAATCCACCTGCTGGTAGGGGCGATTTTCGGGATTGCCCCACAATGGCAAATCGATCATCCCGCATTTTTGGGTACATTCTCCTGATAGTAATGCTTCATAAACCTTACGCACTTGCCGCTGTTGAAATTGCATCTGGAGATGTCGCAATGAATCCAGATCGCGAGCTAATAATAGGATTCCTGAAGTTTGGCGATCGAGTCGATGCACTGGGTAAAGAGACGCACGATCTCTAAAATCGCTAAAATATTGGTGTAGGCGACTGAGAACGCTATCTTGAGTATCGAGATAGCGCCCAGGGACTGATAGCAGCCCCTCAGGTTTGGCGATCCCTATTAGATACTCATCCTCATACATAATGGGAAGTTCTACTTCGATTTTTCCCGATTTAATCGATTTAAAGCTAGATTTAAGACTAGATTTAAGACTGGATTGACATCGTATTTTTTCTTCGCTCTCATCCTCAACAGAGATTGCATCCTCTCCTATTCCTTCAAAAGCGTTACGATTCCTTCCCGATAGCAAAAATCCCATTAAAGGTTGACACCTCTCGACACAAGCGCCATAAAACTCTCCCTGCATCTTATAACCATCGGGGGCAGGACTTCCCCACCAAAACTCCGCTAGGGCGATCGGGGTCAGATGATGGATGGCAGCATAGTGCAATAATTTAGGGGCGCAACAATCGCCTGTGCCCGTGGGCATAGCTCCTTCGGTAATTAGTTCCTTTAGCGATCGCGTTTCCCCTGCAAAATTAGTCAAGACATAGGCCTGATGCATTTGATTCTGCAAAGTGCGCGAGAGTTCGCGGCGTTCCTGTTTGAGATTTTGCATCTGGTTATCCGCAAGCTCGATCGCCTGTTTGAGGGTCAATAGAGCCAGATCGCGATCGCGCTTGAAATTGCGCCTTTCCATTTTTTCAATTTGACTCGCTCGATCTAAAGCAGATCGGTCTGCGATATCTTGCTGTCTTTCGATCTGTCGTTGTTGCTTGGAAATTTGATGCCGCTCTCGCATCATTTCAAACTGGGCGGCATATTCCTGCGATTGCCGTTCGTATTCCCCACGTTCGGCAATCTGACTCAAGTCAATTAATTCTTGTTTGATTTTTGCCAATCGATGGAGCGTAATTGATTCGGCGATCGCAACCCTTTCCCTGCCAGCAATAGGGGGAACCCATCCTGCAATCTCACCTTTTCCATTGAGCAAGCCAGAGAAGGCTTTGAGAATCAATCTTTCTCCTGTTGATGATTCCGCAATTAACACTCCATACATTTTGCCTTCGCTGCGATCGCGACTGCGCCCAAGGGATTGCATGAGATCTCTTGCGATCGCTTCCGCCTCTAAAGTCCTCGGCAATCGCAATATTTCACCACTATAGGGACAGATCCCCTCGTACCAATAGGTGATAGCTCGATCGAGATCCGAACCAAGTATCATGACAGAAGCATCTAATATTTTGCCAGCGCCAATTTCGCCATGAGTCACCCTAGCAACCCTTTCCTTAATCTTAACTACGAACCCGCGATCGAGTCTTTAGCAGACTATCACGATGTCGTTACCGCCGCCGAATATCCGATGCATAAATTGCGATGGCGTAACGATGATGTTTTGCCGATTTTAGGACTCGCCCCATCGCAGGTTAGCGATGATGACTTTATTGAAGCTTTTGGTCATTTTCGCGCTGTGCGCTCCTTCCTTGCCCTCCGCTATCACGGCTATCAATTTGGTGAATATAATCCCCAACTCGGTGATGGACGCGGATTTATCTATGGACAGGTGCGCGGAGTTGATGGCGAACTCTATGACTTCGGCACTAAAGGTTCTGGCAGAACCCCCTATTCCCGCACCGCTGATGGACGGCTCACCCTCAAAGGCGGAGTAAGGGAAATTATTGCCTCGGAAGCCCTCCATCGCATGGGTGTAAAGACCTCGCGTTGTTTCAGCCTCGTCGAAACAGGAGAAGACCTATGGCGTGGTGACGAACCATCACCCACCCGATCTTCCGTCATGGTGAGGTTTTCGCGATCGCATATTCGCTTTGGTACCTTTGAACGCCTCAAATGGATCGGTCGGACTGACCTTACCCGCAAATTGCTAGATCATGTTCTCCAAATCTACTATCCGCAGTTCTGGGGAAAAGAAAATCAGGACGGCATTTTCTATTTAGAATTAGTCGAACGAGTGGCAACTCTCTGCGCTCAATGGATGGCGGTGGGATTCTGTCACGCCGTTCTTAATACCGATAATATGTCGATTACGGGGGAGAGCTTTGACTATGGACCTTTTGCCTTTATTCCCACCTACGATCCGAGATTTACCGCCGCCTATTTTGACTATGCGGGACGCTACAGCTATGCCAATCAACCTGCCGCTTGCTATTGGAATCTCGAAAAGCTGCAAGATCCGCTCGGTATGGTCGTCGATAAGAACGATATGCAAGCATCATTACTGAAGTTTAAAGACTTCTATCGCCTTGCCTATTGTGAAATGATGTTGAAGCGATTAGGATTTAGGATGCTCTCCGAACCTGAAACTGAAGATCTGATCGGCGCAACCTTAGAATTGTTGTCCAACGTCCAAGCGATCGGCTACAACCAATTCTTTGTGAAACTTCGCCAATCTTTTCAACCCAATTGGCGCGAAGATGTTCGCCATATTTTTCCTAATCCTGATTGGGAAATTACGGAAGAACAAGCCCCATTATTAGAAAAATGGCGCGTCGTTTACCATCAATTATTAATCCGTCAGCCGATTGCGGAAATGGAAAATATTGCCCAACAACTTAAGACCGCGAATCCATCCATAATTTTTCTACGTCCGAAAATTGAAGAGGTTTGGGAGCGGATTACCTTGGATGATGATTGGCAGCCTTTGTATGATGCGATCGCCCAATTAAAAGAATAATGCTCATGACATCTTGTTGAAACCAATCAAAACCGAAAAGATTAGTGGCGGAGCGGAGCGCCGCCACTAATCTTTTCGGTTTTATAGCTATCGCCAAATGCACTAGGACATAAACCCCAAGAATTGCTTGGCGGCGCGAAGCGCCGCCAAGCAATTCTTGGGGTTATCGACTTTCCACGGGAGAGGGAAATATGAATTAATACGAAAGTCGTTGCTTAAGACTTTCGGCGATTTTCGTTCCCAAATATTCAGGAATTAGGTTTTCGTTAGGACCTAATAAATATAAAATCAATCTTGTGCGTCCGCGCCACACTAATAAATTGGCATTTACTACCAACAGATCCTCCTGCCAAATCGCATTCATCACCTTATAAAATAATCCTGGTTGGCTGTCCGCCTCTACCAATAGCGCAGGTAAATGAAATACGCGATCGACATAAAAATTTGTTTCAACTTTTTTTAAGCCACTATCAAGGTTAAATTCCAAGGCTAGCATCTCTTCCACCTCAAAACGCCCCAAGAGTGTTTCTTTGATTGCCTTACGAACATTCTCGGCAGTCTTCTGGGGCAGTGCTTTTCCTCCCCGCGAGATCACTAGTTTGATAAACACCAGCATCGGTGTATGAATCTGTCCGTAAAGACTGAGACTATGAATTGTTAAACCATAGGCAGCAAGTACCCCAAAAATATCACTTAATAAAAATGACTGATTTCGATAGGCAAAATAAAGTACGCTCTTGCTGCTTTCCGATCTGAGTTCAATTACAGCTTCCTTAGTTTGATAAAGTTGGTAAGCCAAACGCAAATTTTGCAGTTGAATATCACTACTTACAAACTGCTCGTAAAACTGAGGAAAGCTCATATTAAAGCGTTTCAGTAATTCGATCGTTGAGGTTTTTAGCCCAAACGTCATTGCCAACCTCCCGATCGCTCACAAATGCACTTCATTATCCCGAAGATCGAACAAAAGATCGCCCCCCATATTGCCTTAGGTGCGACAAACTGCCTTAGATGCCCATAACTTGAAATTGGCGCAATCAGATTAAACATTGCTTGTTTCAAAAATAAAAAAATGAAAGAAATAATAAAGTAAGTGGGCTTAATTAAATATAAAACCCTAAAACCTGCGGCGCACGCGCAGCTTGCGCCGCAGGTTTTAGCTCTGGATTTTAATTATGCTGAGGTACTTATATAAATGCACTTATAAATGCACTTAAGTCGCTACTTAAAACCTAGAAGAGAGTAGCGCCTGCTTTGCGGGCGTTACTCTCTCTAGTTTTGGTTTGTAATTATATGGTTACTGGTAACTCAGGAAGATTTTAAGGATGGATACTTGGGAAAGCTTACGCATGGCGGGTAAAACCCTAGCAGCTAATCGTTTGCGAAGTACATTAACAATGCTGGGTATCATCATCGGTAATGCCTCAGTGATTTTGATGGTTGGGGTCGGTCAGGGCGCACAAAAGTATGCATCTCAGCAATTTCAATCCCTCGGTACGGATGTAATTTTCGTGATCACTGGTACGGATAATGCGCGTCGTAATGTAATTGCTCCGCCCAATCGGTTAGTACTGGCTGATGCCGATGCGATCGCTACCCAAGTCCCCACCGTTCGCAGTGTCGCGCCCCAGATTAATGGTTCAGAGCTGGCGATCGCTGGCAACAATACCAAACGGGCTACCCTAATCGGTACGACCGCAAGCTACACGGTTGTTCGGAATGCAGATGTGAGTTCGGGGAGATTTTTTAATGAAGAGGATACCAAGCGAAATGCAAGGGTGATTGCCTTAGGGGCGGCGATCGCGAAGGATCTGTTTCCGCAGGGTAGTGCCCTCGGACAGACAGTAAGAATGCGCGGCACCAGCTACGAAGTTATCGGGATCATGGCTGAAAAAGGCGCGTTTCTCGGAACCAATCAAGACGACACGATTTTCATGCCGATTACCACTATGTCCAGCCGATTGACGGGTAAAACCTCGCCCTACGGTGTTGCCGTCGCTGTAATTAATGTTTCGGCAACTAGCAACGATAATGTTAGTGCCGCTCAATTCCAAATCGCAAACCTCTTACGTCTGCGCCATCGTACTTCCGATATTAATGCTGACGATACTTTTACCATTCGCACGCAGCAGGATGCCCTAGAAATTGTCGGTAATATTACCAGTGCCTTGACGATCATGCTGGCGGCGATCGCAGGGATTTCCCTATTGGTGGGCGGCATTGGCATTATGAATATCATGCTGGTATCCGTTACCGAGCGCACGAGTGAGATCGGGCTTCGTAAAGCGATCGGGGCTTCTCCTAGCGACATTTTGACTCAATTTACGATCGAGGCGGTCATTTTGTCATTATTGGGCGGAGCGATCGGAACGGGCATTGGCGTTGGTGGCATTCTCCTCATTGCCGCAGTTTCCCCCCTGCAAGCTGGGGTATCCATCGGCGCAATTTGTCTCGCCGTGGGCGTATCGGGGGGCATTGGTCTGTTTTTTGGCATCTTTCCCGCTCGCCAAGCTGCCAAGCTCGATCCAATTGTGGCTCTGCGCAGTATCTAACCATGAGTCTTTAGCTTTGAGCCTGTATTGATTTGAAGATTTACGCATTTACAAGCATTTACAAAAGAGAAAGAAATCATGATAACTACCAATGCGATCGCTCCTATCTCTTCAACTGCTGAATCTAGAAGAGAAATCGTCCGTTTAAATAATGTCTGTAAGTATTATGGTCAAAACGATACCTTGGTCAGAGCCTTAGAAGATGTCAGCTTTGTGATTAAGGAAAGAGAATATTGTGCGATTATGGGAGCCTCTGGCTCGGGCAAATCTACCTGTATGAATATCATTGGTTGTCTCGACAGTAGTACATCGGGACAATATTTTTTGGATGAGCAAGATGTCTCCCATATGGAAGAACGCGATTTGGCAAAGGTTCGCAATCTCAAAATCGGCTTTATCTTTCAGCAATATCACCTCTTACCGCAACTTTCGGCGATGGAAAATGTGATGTTGCCGATGGCCTATGCTAATGTTCCCAATCGGGAACAGAAGGAACGGGCGGTAGCCGCTCTCGAAAGGGTAGCGATGGGGCATCGCTTAAATAATCGTCCTAACCAAATGTCGGGCGGACAACAGCAACGGGTAGCGATCGCGAGAGCGATCGTTAATAATCCTGTAATGTTGCTAGCCGATGAACCCACTGGGGCGCTTGATTCGCATACGACTCAGGAAGTAATGGAACTATTTGGGGAGTTGAATGCTAGCGGGATTACAGTAGTCATGGTTACCCATGAAGCGGATGTCGCTCGCAATAGTCAGCGGATCATTCTCTTTCGCGACGGTCAGATCCTCAACGATCGCCTATCTCCCGAAGATCTATAACTGTAGTCTGTAGAAGAGAAGTTTGGCGCTTTGCGCCAAACTTCTCTTCTTGGGTTTTGATTTTTTCCTAACTTATAGCTATATTCACTTAAGTCAGGACATCAAACCCAATAGAGAGTTGCGGCGCGAAGCGCCGCAACTCTCTATTGGGTTTGATGACTATAGCTATATTTCTAACAAGCTTCAGCTTCTAATACGCCACGGAGAGTTGACAAACCTTTTTTGAGCTGACGGGAAATCGTAACAGCACTAACTCCCAACATTTTCGCTACTTCTCTTTGAGGTAGATCTTCAATAAATACAAATTCGACAATTTCTCTTGTACGTTGTTCTAATAGGGATAAGGCTTGTTGCAAACGGAACTTCTCATCTTGCTGCATTTGCATATTGCTCTTAGGATCGGCAACGAGATCGCCAATGGAAGCAGAATCATCTTCCTCAGAACGGATGGGCGCATCTAAACTCAGGGGAGCGCGATTTTGGTAGGCGAGTTTTGTCTCTTGCCATTCGTTCAGGCTAACTCCTAAAGCATTGGCAACTTCCCTTGCAGATGGTTCTCTTTGCAAAGTATTACGGAGCTTTTGCATGACGCGCACTGATTGCTGTTGCAAATCCAGACAGCGACGGGGGATACGTACCGAAGAATTCTTGTCCCTTAAATAATGCTGAATTTCGCCGCGAATGTAACGGACGGCAAAGGAACTAAAGGCATAACCCCGATTTAATTCAAAACGCTCTAAGGCTCCAATTAAGCCCATCGACCCCACCTGCAACAAATCATCATAGATTTCTGAGTGACGATCTGCCCAAAAGGTTACTTCTTTTTTGACTAGTCCGATATTTAAACGTACGAGGCGATCGCGCAAATATGCTGATGGGGCTTTGCGATATTGATTGAGTAGTTCGAGGGTCGTGGTTTTGTCTGCTGCCGAAAACTCACGAACTTTGTGAGTATGAATGCTGCCTGACAGGTTAGAAATATTAGATTTAACGGCGAAGGTTGCAGTAGTCATAGTTTTGCCTTGAACTAATCAAGCCCATTAATCAAGTCATTTAAGAAAGTTACTTGTTCGATGAGATTAGATTAGTGCTTGGCAGGGCGATCGGTCACCTTTCAGGTTGTTAGGGATTAGTAAATATCTAAATTGCTAACACCTAACAGTGTGTTAGGTGTGATATGGCTACCGCCAACTGCATCAGGATATAAAACCCAAGATCGTGTTGCCGCGCGGAGCGCGGCAACACGATCTTGGGTTTTAATTCTGTCCTAACAAGACTGGCGGTAGCTATGGCTGTCGCCAATTGTACTTGGCGTAAACCCCAAGAATTGAGTGGCGGCGCGAAGCGCCACCACTCAATTCTTGGCTTTCTAAACTTTAGGTAACTTATATTGAGCGACGATCCGCTTGGCAAATTCGGGCACATGGGCTTCTAGCTTCTTGGGATAATTGCGCCGAACGTAGAGAAAGTTGCGGACAAAGTGGGAATCGATGGAAAATCTGCCATATTCCAAGCCCTTAGGCCCCACCTTATTGACGACGAAACTAATGATCCAAGCCAACCAGATGGGAAGGGTCATGGCATTATCATAGGCGGAGATGCCCTGTTGCACTGCTGCACGGCGATCGCCTTGGGAAATTACGGGTTGCACTTGCAATTGATCCTTGATTAGTTCCAGCATCTCTTTGCCAGTTTCATTACGGACGACAATCCATTGCCAGCCAAAAGTTGCGCCCATATAGCCCACTACGATATCGGCAAGCGCATTGGTATAGTCAAAGCAAGTCATACAGGAAGGGGCAAAGACATCCTTAAGTTCCTTCGTATTCAGTCCAAAAAAAGGTACCTGTTCGGTCGAGCCATCGGAATGCTTGAAATGGACGTTAAAGTCTTGCATAAATTCATAATGCACGACGGTTTCAGGCGAGCGACTAGTAGTATCGAGAAATTTCTGTAAGCCCGATCGCGTCACATTGTCAGTACAGGGTGTGCCCAATATATAGAGCTTTTCTAAACCGAGCTTACTCTCAACCGTGCGTAAAGCCTGTATTTGGCAACCGACCCCGATCGCCAATAGCCTTTTCATGCCCGATTGCTCGATCTGCTCTAATACGGAGAGATTGGGAGAAAGTGTGGGCTTATTGACCCTAGCCGCTAATATTTCTTCACGATTACGGGCGATTACAGGCTGGGGGGTAAAGCGATCGCTGGTACTGGATTGCACGCAGATGACACCTTCAACTAAGCCCCGTTCTAGCATGGCGATCGCTAGACTCGATACAATTCCCGTCCATTGCGCTCCCTCAATGGGTTCCGTTTTACGGGCGGCAACCATTTCTTGATGTACGCCAAAATATAGTTCTTGCTCGTTATCGAGATGGCGCGATCGACCGTGGGACTGAGTTTCTAGCTCATCAATATGTTGTGTAATAAACGCGCAAGCATCTTTGACATAGTGGATGTAATGGGTATCACAGAGCCCGCACTCACTGCATAACTCTTTTGCGGGGCGGCGTTGGGTATCTGCAAGCCCTTTTGCCCTGCGATGGGATGGAACGACGGACATTTTGGTATTTGTTACTAGATGGATCTACCTAGATCATATCTTTTTTGGGTTATGGGCGATCTCAGCTACAGGGGAATCGAGATACAGAGGTTCGTGCCTTCATTTTCTTGGCTTTGAATATTGAGGTTGCCACCATAAAACTCGACTAAGGTTTTCGCTAAACATAACCCTAGCCCCAATCCTTGCTGCTCATAAAATTGGCGATTGAACTGGATAAATGCCCCAACATTGGCAATCTGGACAGTACTCATTCCTCGCCCGAAATCTTGGATTTTCAATATCCATACCTTCTCGCTAACCTTACTGCTGATATAAACCTTACTGCCCTTGGAAGAATATTTAAAAGCATTGTCAATCAATTCTCCCACGATCTTCGCCAAATCCTCCGATGAAATTGCCAGTTCAGTCTCGGTGAGATCCATCTCTAGGTCACTTGAACGACCGTACATTTTTGCCTTACGATCGCCTACCACGGTGATGGTAAGGTGGCTACTACAGGGATATATCGATGTGAATTTGGATTGACCTTGCGATCGCATAACGATCAAACGGCTATAGAGTAAATAGTTTTGGATGAGTCGGTAGAGACGTTCTGCCGAATGGTGAATTCCCTCAGAATATTCGTAAACCTCCGCAGGAAGTAGCTCTTCGCTTTGAAGCATCATTAATTCTGACAATCCCATGATCCCCGATAGTGGAGTCTGTAATTCATGGGGCAGAGAGAGGGTAATACTCGTTCGCAAAGCTTCTAGCTTTTCCTCTATATGACGATCGATCGCTTTTTGCTTGTTAAGACGGACAGAAATTGCTTCGAGTAGATCGTCTTTGGTACAGGGCTTTTCTAAATAGTCATCCGCCCCCAACATCATTCCTTTACGATTGCTTCGACGATCCATCATCGAAGTCAAAAATAGAAAAGGAATCATACTTAGTTCTTTATCTTGACGTAATTGTTGGAGGACTTCATAACCATTGAGTATTGGCATCATGACATCGCAAAGAATTAAATCAGGTGGTCTTTGCCTTGCAAGAGTTAATCCTTCAGCCCCATTTTCAGCAGTGATTACGTCAAATCCTTCCAAGGAAAGCAGATCTTCAAGAGAATCGCGAATTAAGTCTTCATCTTCGATGACCAATATGCATATCATGGGTTAGTTTAGTTTGGTTTTGGGTCTGGTTTGGTTTTTAGTCTATTTCTAATCTATTTTTTACTTTATAACTATAGTCAAGTAAGTTATGAGTAGCTATACCAATTCACTGAAGTGAGCCAACAGTTCAGTGAATTAAAAAACAAACCCCTAACTCTAAAATATAGCAACGTAAGGTTTGATAAAACCCCAAATATGAGTGGCGGACGAAGCTCCGCTACTCATATTTGGGGTTTTATGTCCTAGCTATCTCTTACGTTGCTACTCCCTTCCCGCTATAAAATTAGACATTAAAAACCAAGAATTAGCGTTGCGGCGCTTTGCGCCGCAACGTCTAACTTTTCACTGGGAAGGGAGTATATAAGTAAGT
>NZ_LIRE01000193.1 GCF_001402795.1 Pseudanabaena sp. 'Roaring Creek' | reverse complement strand
TAAGTATAGCTGTCGCCAAGTGTACTAGGACATAAAACCCAAGAATTAATCGGCGGCGCTTCGCGCCGCCAATTAATTCTTGGGTTTTGATTTGTCCTACAATTAATTCTTGGGTTTTGATTTGTCCTACAATTAATTCTTGGGTTTTGATTTGTCCTACAATTAATTCTTGGGTTTTGATTTGTCCTAATTCAAGTGAATGTAGCTATAAGATGGGCATAATTAAAATCCAGATTAAAAACCTGTGGCGCACGCACAGCGTGCGCCACAGGTTTTTGGTTTTAGGCTTATACCAATTCACGAAAGTGTGACAACACTTTTGTGAATTAAAAAACAAACCCAGTAAGATTTTTTAAAACACAAAATGGCGTAGCCATTTTGTGTTTTGGTATAGTGCAATTAACTGACTAATTATCAAGAGATTGCGCTGCAATTAGTGCTGTCGCAGCATTTGCAGACATCGGACGGGAAAAGATAAAACCCTGTCCGTAGTCACAGTCAAGAGAAGATAGAATCTCAATATGTAATTCCGTTTCTAACCCCTCAGCTATTACCTTTAAGCCCAAACGTTTAGCTAAACCAATAATCGTGGCTGTAATTTCTAGATTAGTTTGATTAGTTTCAATATTCTGAATAAAAGATCGATCGATTTTTAGGGCGGTTAAAGGCAATGATTGCAGATAGGATAGTGAGGAGTAACCCGTTCCAAAGTCATCAATCGATAACCCAATTTTCCGTTCGCGTAAATTTCGGAGAATATCGATCGCATCTCTGATATTTTCCATTAAAACTGTTTCGGTAATTTCTAAAACTAAATTCTCTCCACTCAAGCCCGCATCCATCAGGTTTTTATCAATATTTTGTAGCAATGTGGGGCTCACTAACTGCAATCCCGAAAGATTAACACTGATATAATCAGGGCAGATATCAGCAAATTCATTCTTCCATCGCCCCATCTGCTGACAGGCTTCAAGTAATACCCAATTACCGAGTAATACAATCAGTCCCGTCTCTTCAGCTAGAGGAATGAATTTTAAGGGAGATATCCACCCTTGGGTTGGATGCTGCCATCTCACTAAAGCTTCAAAGCCCACGATCTTGAGTGAGTTTAAGGCGAAAATAGGCTGGTAATGGACTTGCAATTGTTCGGATTTAATCGCTTCTTGCAAGTTCACTTCTAGATTTAGCCGTTGTATAGCAGTTTGCTGCATACTTGGATGAAAAAAGACTGTTCTCGTCCCAGAGCCATATCGGGCATAATTATTAGCTGTATCTGCAGCTTGGAGCAGATCTTCGGCTTTCTCATAGACAATATTGCTTAAGGCAACGCCTATATGGATTAATGAGGATATGCTAATTTCCTCTAGTTCAATGGGATATTCAAACAATTGATGTAGTTCTTTGATATAAATATCCACAACTTCTAGACTTTCTAGGGGTTGAAAAAAAATAGCAAATTCGTTATTTTCTAGGCGAGCTAATATTTTTGAGGGAGCGTTCCATTGCTCTAAGCGACGGGCAGCTTCAACTAATAGGCGATCGCTCACAGCATGACCAAATCCAGATTTAATAATTGCATATCGCTCAATATCAATAATCAAGAGGGCAAAGTCTTTTTGATGAGATTTTTGGAGGTCAATGCCTTGCGCAACCTGTTTGATTAGCCCGTTACGGTTGGGGATTCCCGTTAATTGATCGTAAAAGCTTAAATTATGCAACCGCTCCTGCGCTTCTTGCAGACTTTGCTGTTGCTGCTGCAAATGATGAACGAAGGTCAGCGTTTTATTAATGGTTACCTCCATATCTTCAAAATTAATGGGCTTAGTCAAAAAATCAAAAGCACCGAGATTCATCGCTGTCCGAATGTTTTTCATGTCCCCATAGGCGGAAACCACTACAGCTTTGAGAGGGCGATCGATCTCGGCTAGCTTAGAAAGTAGAGTTAACCCATCCATTTCTGGCATTCTGATATCTGTTAGAACCATATCAATGGCGCTGTTTTGTAATATCTGAAGCGCTTCTACCCCATTTTGAGCAAATTGAAAATTAAGTTCACCCGCTTGGATTCTTTTTCTAAAACGCTGCTGCATGAGGCGTTGGATTTCCACCTCATCATCAACTACAAGAACCAAATTTAATTTATTTTTCATGGCTCGATTAATATTAGTTTCGACAGCCCCCATCAACTATAGCGGTTTTCACCTTAGCACAGGCTGATATAAAAATTAAAGCCAATCCCATTAGCTCTTATTTTGCTATGACCAAGTTCCCATAGTACTTTAATCTGAAATAAAAGTTAAATTCCTGTTGGAAACATTAATTTAACCAGATTTCTAACAAATTTTAGCTTGTTGTCTTTTGGAATTTGCTGGATATTTTAGTTGATCAATTATTGAGGTAAAGTAATCGTAACCTCAGTAAATTCACCTAAATTACTAACGATATCTAAGGAGCCTTGATGTTGCTTAACTATAATGTCATGGGTAAGAGAAAGCCCTAGTCCCGTCCCTGCCCCAGGAGGCTTAGTTGTGAAAAAAGGATCGAGGACTTTAGATAGGATCTCTGGTGCGATACCATATCCATTGTCATGTATGCGAATTTCTACGCGATCGCTAACCATTCTTGTCGAAACTGTGAGGGTCGGTTTATATTCTGAGTCAATTCGCAAATTATTTCTAGTTAATTCCAAAAGTTTTAAACGAATTGCATCACAGGCATTATCAACTAAATTAATGAAAGCTCGGATGAGATTAGTAGGAATTACCTCCACAATATCGACATCGGGACTGTAGTTCGTCTTGAGAGTTACTAAAAAGTCATCACCGCTGGCAAATTTACTATGAAATGACAAATTGATGGCTTCGTTAAGTAATTCATTGATTTTGGTGAATTGGGTACAGTGATTGTCAATATCAGTGCGAGTATGCTGCATCATACTGGTAATGATCTCCTCAGCGCGTTGGCTATGACGACAGATTGTGCTAGCGTTTTCCTGCAAATCATCAATCAAAGCTTTTATAACTTGAGATGGAGGGGCATCGGATTGCATCATGGGTTGTAGAGCGTCGAGAAGATCCTGCGCTAGTTCGATAGAACCTTCAGCGTAATTTTTGACAAAATTGAGAGGGTTGCGTAATTCATGGGCAACACCAGCCGTCAGCGTCCCAAGGGAAGCTAGTTTTTCTTGAGCGATGATGCGCTCTTGGGCTGATTTTAGGGCGACGGTTCTCTCCTCTACGCGATTTTCTAAGGTTTGTGAATATTCTGCCAATTGTTGGTTCGCCTGCTTCAATTCACTATTTACCCATGATAAATTTTGTAGAAGTGTTTCTCTTTCGAGATCTGATTGCTTGCGATCGGTGATATCCATCGCGACTCCAATGATCCGAAAACCTTCGCCATCTTCGGTCTCCACGACTTTTCCACTTACCGCAATCCAGCGAATTTCCCTATTAAGATAATTGATGCGATATTCGATTTTGTATGGAGAATGGGTGGTAAAGCTATGGTGTAGGGTCTGAAATACCCGCTCTTGATCCTCAATATAAACTAACTTCAGAAAAGCTTCCCGATCGCCAGGAAATTGGCCAGGAGCAAAGCCAAAAATTTCTTCTGTGCGCTCAGACCAGTAACCCTTGTCCAAGTTTGATTCCCAAGTTCCCATTTCCGCTGCTTCTAGAGCAACTTGCAGCCTTAAACTCTCGGATTTCAGTTTTTGTTCTACAATTTTACGATCGCTAATATCTCTCACCATCAGTAAAACATATTCCTGACTAATAGGTGTAATCCGTACTTCTTCATAATATTGGCGACCATTATTGATAAATTGTTGCTCGTAGACCTGTAGCCTATTGGTAGCGATCGCCTTTTCAATGGCATTTAGCTTGTTTTGTTGCAGTTCAAGGGGTAGGTTCTTATAAAGAGGGTGATCGGTGGGTTCAGCATCTGACTGGACCGCAGAAAACATCGGCATATAGGTTCCATCGCGCCTTACTCGCAGCAATAGATCGGGGATAGCGGAAATCAAGGCGCGATTATGTTCCTCACTGGCTTGGAGTTTTTCTGTCCGCTGCTTTACTTTGGTTTCTAAGGATTGGTTGAGTTCCTGTAGAGCGATTTCGGTACAGACGCGATCGGTGATAATTTCCCCAAATATAATAATTCCGCCAATGGAGTCAGTTTCATCGTACCAAGGACGAACCTCCCAGCGCAGCCATTCTTGAGTTCCATCGGGGCGAACATAAAGATCCTTTTCATTCCTCGTCACACTTCCCGCTAGCCCCGCTTGATAGGCATCTCGCCAATGCGGAGAAATGTTTGGAAAAACATCATAGTGAGAGCTGCTAATTGGCAAAGATTCCAATTGATAATCGCTTAACCATCGCTTACTAGCGACTAAGTAGCGCATCTGTCGGTCTAACATTGCAACGCCCACTGGTGTATGTTCTACAAAAAAAAGCAGTTGTTGTTCGTTACGGCGTAGTTGCTGCGTGCGCCTTTGGACTGTTTGCTCTAAAGTGTAAGAATATTCGGCAAGTTGTTGGTTTGCCTTTTCCAGTTCGATCGTGCGTTGGTATACTTGCTGCTCTAAGTTTTTTGTTAAGCGTCGTAGTTGTAAATGATTTTTGATACGCGCCAATACCTCAGCTTCCTGAAAAGGTTTGGTAATATAGTCTACAGCTCCTAATTCCAGCCCTCTTGTCTTGCTTTCCGTATCGGATAGCCCCGTCATAAAAATTATGGGGATTTCCTTACAACTTTCCATGGCTTTCAATTTCTGGCAAGTTTCAAATCCGTCCATTGTTGGCATTTCTACATCTAGCAAGATCAGATCGGGGGATTGTCGTTGAAGCAGTTTAAACATGCGTTCGGCACTAAGAGCGATCGCAACTTCAAATTTGGCATTAATCAGGGCATCAGAAATAACTTCTAAATTAACGGGTGTATCATCAACAATCAGAATTAATTCGGGATTAGAGGAGTACATAGATTCAAGATTGAGGCGATCGGTAAATACATTCTAGGCAATTGTTAAGAAATATGTTTTTAGCCATTCTCAATGCTGCTAAATCCCCCAATCTCATTTCTGAGTAGAATTTCTGAATAAAATTTCTGAATGAAATTTCTGAGTAAAATTTCTGAGTAAACCGCTCTTCTCCCCTCCCGCCAGAAAATCCGAAAAATAGATGTTAAAAAGCTAACCATTGGCGGCGATCGCGATTAGTAAAGTCGATCGGCACCAATTATTCACGGGGATCGGAGAAAGAGTCAGAAATTTTATTATTGCGTCAAAATCAAAGTTGCAATCTCGCTCTATTATCGGTAGCATAGAGGATAATAAAAAATGTAATAAAACGCAACAATCAAAAATATTTGATTCATGTAACCTGTAAGCCAATAGCTCTCAGTTCATGGCGCACAGCCGCTTGTTGAAAATAGTTAAAGATAGGAAATTTGAGAAAGGAGTGACACAATGCAGCAGCAGGGCAGAGCCCTAACTGTTCCAATCGGTCTGATGGGCGCAGCACAGGGATTTAATCCAACAATACTACTGCTATTAGGTTCAATTGTTTTAGCAACCGCATCAACGACAGGGTATTGGGTATGGGGCTGGGCACACTGGCTAGTATTTCTTTGTAATTTTTCGGCGCTCTATGTATTGGGAACCGTCATCCACGATGCCTGTCATAATGTCGCTCACCCCAATCGTATTGTGAATGCAGCGATCGGACATGTTGCCGCTATTTTACAAGGATTTGTATTTCCCGTATTTACTCGCGTCCACATGCAGCACCATGCCCATGTAAATGATGAAGAGGATGATCCAGATCATTTTGTTTCTACGGGTGGACCATTGTGGTTGATTGCCGCGCGATTTTTCTATCATGAAGTTTTCTTTTTCCAGCGTCGTCTGTGGCGTAATTACGAATTATTGGAATGGGCAATCAGCCGATCGATCGTGGTAGCGACTATTTTTGTCGGCTATCACTATGGATTTCTGGGCTATATGATGAACTTCTGGTTTGTTCCAGCCGCAGTGATGGGGCTATTGCTCGGCTTGTTTTTTGATTACCTTCCCCATCGTCCTTTTGTAGAGCGATCGCGTTGGAAAAATGCTCGTGTTTATCCCAGTAAGTTTCTCAATATCTTACTTTTAGGTCAAAATTACCATTTGGTACATCATTTATGGCCAAATGTACCTTGGTACTATTATGAGAGTGCCTACTATCAAATGAAGCCATTGCTTGATGCCAATGGCTCACCCCAGACCCTAGGGATTTTCAAGATGCCCGATCTAGCTGGCTTTTTGTACGATGTGTTCTTGGGGATCCGTTTTCACTCGAAGCATAAGTAACATGAGTTCGGGATAATTTTAAACGGGATTTTAGAAAGGGTTTGCATAGCAAATCCTTTCTAAAATCCCAAAAGTAAAAGCCTTGCTTAGCAAGGCTTTTACTTTTGGGGTTTTAAAATTTGCCAGCTTAACTCGAACTGGCGTTAGTTTATTCAGGACTCGATACAGAGGATAGGGAATGATCTAACTGCATTCTGGTCTCCATTTGACGAATGAAATAGCCAGTCATCATCGCTGAGCCAATCAGTCCTGCTAAGTTTTCACGATCAGTGGTGATACTGACATTGAAATGAGGTGGGGGCAACATACCTAGCAAATTTTGAATATTTTGATTGATAATCTGCTGCGCTTCTGGCGTAACTGACTGCGCGACAGTGGCTAATGTCTCGGGTGATTGTTTCTTGAGGTAATCAAGTAAAAGATTGTTACTGGAGTTAAGTTCGCCAAGGTTAAACATAATTAATGCCTGAATGCATAATTCGGTAAAAATATCTAAATATATTTTTACCGATATGCTCAAAGGCTTTTGAGTCGGAAAACCGTATTTAACCGAACTGCTAAATAACGTCATTTCGGGTTTGGCAGGCAAACTTACCAAGCCAAAAATAAAAGCCTTGCGTAGCAAGGCTTTTATTTTTGGGCTTGGAGAGAGGGTTTGCGTAGCAAACCCTCTCTCCAAGCTCGTTTCAAATTATCCCGAACTCACGTTATATAGCAGTAGCCAGTTATGTTAGGACAAAAACAAAACCCAGAAGAGTGTTGCGGCGCGAAGCGCCGCAACACTCTTCTAACACTCTTCTGTATCAGCCTAAAAATCATCGTCATAGCTGCCGCTGTTGCTGGCAGCTTCATTGTCTTTGCGCGAGCCTAACAACTCAAGGCGATCGATCAAGATTACCGATTTTTGGCGTTCTTCTCCCGTGGAGCGATCGTTCCAGCGATCGAACTTCAGGGAGCCAACAACGCCTACTAAACTACCTTTCTTGACATAGTTTGAAGCAATTTCGGCGGTTTTGCCCCAAGCTTCTAAGTCAAACCAATCGGGCGGTTCGTCGCGGTTGCTTGTAACTCGGTTGATGGCAACTGTAAATTTGCAAACTACCGAACCAGACTCGAAATATTTAACTTCGGGATCGCGTCCTGCCCGTCCCACGAGATGAACTTTATTTAGGGTCATAAGACAAGTATCGGGAAATCTTATTGGTGAGAGATATTTAATATTTTATCTGTTTTTCAGCGATCGCCAATACATACTCCCTCCCCATTAAAAACTAGAGCCACAAACAGTGGCGTGCGCCAATGCTTGTGGGGCTCTACTGATCTTGAGCCAAAAAGTGGCGCTAAAGGAGATTTGTACGGAAACACGCACCCTTTAGCAATGTAGAACCGATCCTGTTTAAAAGGGAGACACTCTAAAATATTCACAATAGATATTTATCGATCTCTAAAATCATCTCTAAAACCGACCACAGGAGGCAACTCGCGATGCAACCGACAAATCCTAATCAGTTTACCGAAAAAGCTTGGGCAGCGATCGCAAGGACACCCGATGTGGTGAAAGCGTCTCAGCAACAGCAAATTGAACCCGAACATTTGCTCAAAGCCTTACTGGATGAAGAGGGGCTAGCGGCAAGTATTTTTAGTAAAGCAGGGCTAAACATTCAACGTTTACGCGATCGCACTGACGAGTTTATCAATCGACAGCCCAAGGTTTCTAGTTCTAACAGCAGTGTGTACCTAGGCAAAAACTTAGATGTGCTGCTCGATCGCGCTGAAAGGGAACGCAAAAGTTTTGGGGATGATTTTATTTCCATTGAACATATCCTTTTACCCTATTGCCAAGATGAGCGCTTTGGCAAACAGCTCTATCAAGAAATGGGACTGGATGAAACCAAGCTCCGCAATGTTATTCAGCAAGTCCGAGGCAATCAAAAAGTGACCGACCAAACTCCCGAAAATAAATATGAAGCATTGACCAAATATGGTCGCGATCTTACGGAATTAGCCCGTGAGGGTAAACTCGATCCCGTGATCGGTCGTGATGATGAGATTCGCCGCACGATCCAGATTTTGTCGCGCCGCACCAAAAATAATCCCGTTTTAATTGGTGAACCTGGGGTTGGCAAAACGGCGATCGCGGAAGGACTCGCCCAACGGATTTTGAGTGGTGATGTTCCTGAATCTCTCCAAGGTCGTAAGCTGATCGCCCTAGATATGGGTGGACTGATTGCGGGAGCGAAATATCGTGGCGAATTTGAAGAAAGACTGAAGGCGGTTCTGAAGGAAGTTACCGAATCAAGCGGTCAATTTATTCTCTTTATCGATGAGATTCATACCGTTGTGGGTGCAGGTGCGACTCAGGGGGCTATGGATGCTGGTAACTTGTTAAAACCGATGTTGGCAAGGGGGGAACTGCGTTGCATTGGTGCGACTACCCTCGATGAATATCGTAAATATATTGAGAAAGATGCCGCGCTCGAACGACGGTTTCAACAGGTCTATGTCGATCAGCCCAATGTCGAAGATACGATCTCGATCCTTCGCGGTCTGCGCGATCGCTACGAATCCCATCACAATGTCAAAATATCCGATACGGCTTTAGTGGCGGCTGCCACCCTTTCTAATCGCTACATTAGCGATCGTTTTTTGCCTGACAAGGCGATTGACCTCGTTGATGAAGCTGCTGCGAAATTAAAAATGGAAATCACTTCGCAACCCGAAGAGCTTGACGAAATCAATCGCAAAGTAATTCAACTGGAAATGGAATGTCTTTCATTAAAGAAGGAAAATGATCGCGAATCCCTCGATCGGCTCGAAAAGTTGAATAAAGAACTGGGTGGATTGAAAGAAGAGCAAACTACCCTTAAAGCGCGATGGGAAGCGGAAAAACAGGTAATTGACAACCTCGGCAAGATCAAGGAAGACATTGCCCATGTGAATGTGGAAATCCAACAAGCCGAACGTGATTACGATCTGAGCAAGGCGGCTGAATTGAAATATGGCAAACTTACCGACCTCCAACGTCAGTTGGAAATTGCCGAGGTCAATTTAGAGGAAGCGAAAAATTCTGGGCGATCGCTACTGCGTCAGGAAGTTACCGAAGAGGATATTGCCGAGATCATCTCCAAGTGGTCGGGTATCCCCGTGAGCAAGCTCGTAGAATCTGAGAAGGAAAAGCTTCTCCAACTAGAAAATGTGCTTCATGATCGCGTCATCGGTCAAGAAGAAGCAGTGACGGCGATCGCCGATGCTATTCAGCGATCGCGGGCGGGGCTGGCGGATCCCAACCGTCCGATCGCTAGTTTTATTTTCTTAGGACCAACGGGAGTTGGTAAAACCGAACTCGCCAAAGCTCTCGCCGCCTATCTCTTTGATACGGAAGAGTCGATGGTGCGAATCGATATGTCTGAGTATATGGAGAAACATAGCGTTTCTCGCTTGGTGGGCGCACCTCCTGGCTATGTCGGTTATGAGGAAGGTGGTCAATTGACCGAAGCTGTGCGTCGTCGCCCCTATGCTGTCATTCTCTTTGATGAAATTGAGAAAGCACATCCCGATGTCTTTAACATCATGTTGCAAATTCTTGATGATGGAAGGGTTACTGATTCCCAAGGTCGCACCGTAGACTTTAAGAACGCCATTATCATCATGACCAGTAATGTTGGCTCTCAGTATATTCTCGATATTGCTGGCGATGACTCCCGCCATGAAGAAATGCGCGAGCGGGTCATGGAATCAATGCGAGCGAGCTTCCGTCCTGAGTTCCTCAACCGCATTGATGAAATCGTGATCTTCCATGCGCTGCGTCGAGATGAATTGCGACGGATTGTCAAGCTACAGGTTCAGCGCTTAGAAAAGCGTTTAAGCGATCGTCGCATGACTCTAAAAATTGCCGATGTTGCCTTGGATTTTCTTGCTGAAGTTGGCTACGATCCTGTCTATGGGGCGCGTCCACTCAAGCGGATCATTCAGCGTCAACTGGAAACGCAAATTGCGAAGGGTATTCTACGAGGCGAATTTATAGATGGAGATACAATTTTTGTCGATATCGAGAACGAACGGCTTGTCTTCAAGCGTCTTTCTGCAAATCTAGTCCCAATTTAAATATGACTAAGTAGTTCGGCATAATTAAGAACCAAAAACAGAGAGCATACCGCC
>NZ_LIRE01000192.1 GCF_001402795.1 Pseudanabaena sp. 'Roaring Creek' | reverse complement strand
TATAGATAATTCAAATAAAAACTACAGCTTCGACTTCGCTCAGCTAGCTTACACCGAGGGCTGAGCGAAGTCGAAGCCCGTCTACAAGTTATTTAAAACAACTATACATACACAAATAAATACTCCGCATTGAGAATAATTTGGTTGACTAACAACGAGTAAATAAACTTGAAAGATTTAAAACTAGTCAACTAAAATCAATATTCTGAATTGCAAGCAGATAGCGATCGCTTTCAGTATCACTGATAATCTGACATTCTATTTTTGGATCGTTGTTTGAGGCATGGTCAGTCAGTAATTCTTTGACAATTTGACGATATTTTTCTAAGATTTCCATTCCACAATCTCCTCAAACTATCGAAAACTCCGTAAACTGACGCAAGTTGGGGGCTTGGTAAGCTAATACAATATTTTGTTTTGGGATGCCCTTTTCTACTAGCAAATTAGCGATACCTACTTCGGTTCCATCACTTTGAATCCAGATTTTATCGCCTTTAAGATCGATATGAATTAAGGAACCATAAATGCGGCGTTTTTTATTCCAGCCAGTACAAACCAATTGATAGCGATCGCGCTGATGATCGAAAATCAATTCCATCTCTACATCACCATAGGCGGGTTGATGGGTGCTATATTCTGTAAGAATCTGCTTTACTATATCTCGATAGGTTTCTAGGGATACCATTGCACGATAACCTCCTCTGATATATCAAAAATAATCAGCTTTAGTTGATATTCAGCTATAGCTAGTTTAGCAAATTCGCGCCGAAAGAATGTATTCCAAGCCGTGTCAGGGATTGCTAAGTATAAGAGGCGACTAGGATCGTCTAATTTTAAGGCTAGGCGATAATTGAGACATTGCCCCAAAACTGTATGAAATTCAGAAATAGCTGATGGATTTAAAAAAGTTTTAACTTCCACTGCGATTTTATTTTTGTCTTTTTCTGCAGCGAATAGTTGTTCTGCACCAATGTCAATGTAAATTTCAACTTCAGCAATATTCAAGTAAAGCGGATCATGGGTAATTGTCCATCCGTCTTTGATGAGGGCTGTTTTCACAGATTGATGGAATAGATCTTTTGCCATAGTTTAGTCAGATTTTTATTTTCACACAATCATGTTAGGGCGATCGCATTTTGATCTTCTTCTGACAGGGTGTTAGCGATTCTTATTGCTTTTGTTAATAGCTGCGCCATAGTTTTTAGTTAGATTTTATGTTTTTTGTTGAGGCGATCGCAATAACATTTACTCTTAGCCACTACTCAAATAAAGATCTGGGTAGTCGGTGGTGAATTTGATCAATCACAGACCTAGAAAATCACTTGACTATCGTACTCCTTACGAAGTATTCTTTGCTTCATCAGATACTGTTGCATTTCATCCTTGAATTGGCGATGTACTTCATTGCTACGATTCAAAAAATATTCTTCAATCAAATCTGAGTCAACTAGAATTTTAATTAGCTTCATTAATTATTCTCCTCCAAATTTTGGTGCAGTCTTAAGATTTTTGGAACTAATACTTCCCTTGGTGATTTTTGCTTGTTTACCATTACCTAGCTCTTCTCTTAACTCCTCCATTGATTTTAGTTTTGATTTACTGCGTTCTTCATTTGAAGACAAAGTAAATCTTTCAGGAATATGACTAACAGCACCAGCAACAGCATCAAGATAAGCATCCAACTCCATACCATGAGCTTTAGCAAACAACCTCAGCGTATCAACCTTTGTGCTACCTTCACCCTGCTCAATCCGCCGCACTTGGCGATCGCTTAAACCAATAATATCTGACTGACGGAGTTTATGTTGCTTGCGTAAAGTGGCGATCGCCTTTCCAAAAACTTGATTATGCTCTGACTTAAGAGCTTCAAACTTTTGCTTCCATTCAGGAGCGTTTGCAGAGCGCAAAGCCTCAAGATCGAGATGGATATCTGCATCTTCCCAATAGAGACAACTACCATCATCATCAATAGTAAAGTTACTACGATCTTTGATAGAAATACACTTTAATGCTGGTAAGGAATCAAAAGGAACTTCCAACTTCTCCATGGAACAGCTAAGAACTAATAAGCGATCGCCGATCGCTATCGCATCAGCAATTAGTTGTTCTTGCGCTCCCATAGTCCAAGCATTCATCACCCTTTTAGGTACAACAGAATTAGTATGAACAAGTGTATTTCGCATCACTCGGAGGTTAGCTCGATCAAACATTTGAGGCATCCAAGTGGGATCGATATCTTCTCTAATAAATAGCACCCGCAAATGATGCTTCTGATTTGCCGATCGCACAATATCCGCAATCTCTTGTAAGCCAGTTGCAGAAGCTAAAACAAACAAATTTAGGGCTGATTCTAAATCCTGAGAGTCAGATGACTGTAGAACTTGCACTGACTTAGAACGGGTTATGAGATGTTTGTTCTCACTATCTTGAACTAGAACAGTCATTGTCTGTTGGCTGGACATTACCGATCCTCCTTGATACATACTTTTTGCTCCCATTCGATGAGAAGCTTAGACCGATTTTCTAAAACGAGTTTCAAAATTTGTTTTTCGTCCTTACCTGATATTTGAGGATTTGGAGGATATTTAGCCGTAAAAACTAAACCATTCTCTTTACTGCAAAGCAAAATATCAAAGCGGATCTCCCATGCACCTGCCTTACGGGCATGAAAGTGTGGAGGTCTATGATCGTGAGAATTAAAAAAAAGATACAGACCGTCTATTTGAGAGCATTGAACCTTACCCAAGTCCTGACCTAAATTTGATTTTGCAAGACAACTAAATATGAATATAAACTATACCAGACATTTTGTCAATAACACATGATAGTGATAATGTCTTGTCGAGGCATTGTTGGTATGGCGATAGGGTATTGGTTGGTTAACAGGGAATACTTGCTGAAACGCCTATTTCATGACGACAAAAAGCGCAAATGCCAATATCTCATTTTAAAGTGCTGGCTAGACCCAAATCATTTGCTTTATTCTTAAGCGCTAAGCCGCCTTCTCAGGCGTAATTATAGGCGCAAAGCAAACCCGCAAAGCTTTATAATAGAAAGACACTTAGTAAGAATTGCCTATAATCACACGGGGCAAGCACTGCCAAGCCATGCAAGGAGAAATTTAGTAGCCGTATGACTGATACCTTAGAAGATCGGATTATTCCCACAGACCTGCGCGGCGAAATGTCGCGATCGTACTTGGAATATGCCATGAGCGTGATCGTCGGTCGCGCCCTGCCCGATGCCCGTGATGGACTCAAACCCGTACATCGTCGCATTCTCTACGCTATGCACGAGTTGGGTATGACTGCCGATCGCCCCTTTCGGAAATGCGCCCGTGTGGTCGGTGACGTAATTGGTAAATATCACCCCCACGGTGACACCGCCGTATACGAAGCATTGGTACGGATGGCGCAGGACTTTTCGATGCGCGATCGCTTGGTCGATGGTCACGGTAACTTTGGCTCCGTCGATAACGACCCCGCCGCCGCGATGCGATATACCGAATGTCGGCTGACCCGTATTTCTCAAGTCGGGTTGATTCAGGATATCGAGCGGGAGACGGTCAACTTTGGCGATAACTATGACGGCTCGCAACAGGAGCCTTTAGTATTACCCGCCAGAATTCCGCAGCTATTACTTAATGGCTCCTCAGGTATTGCCGTAGGGATGGCGACTAACATTCCCCCCCACAATCTAGGCGAATTGGTGGATGGCTTAGTGGCGCTAATTGCCAATCCATCCCTAACGGATTTGGAATTAATGCATTACATCCCTGGCCCTGACTTCCCGACGGGAGCCTTGATTTTGGGAACCGATGGCGCACGCGAAACCTACACCACAGGACGAGGCTCCGTAACAATGCGTGCCGTGGCGGATTTTGAAACAATTTCAGTTGCGGGAAGGCAGGATCGCGAGGCGATTATCATTACGGAAATGCCTTATCAAACGAATAAAGCAGCGCTGATCGAACGCATCGCGGAAATGGTCAATGAGAAGAAAATTGATGGCATTTCCGATATTCGGGATGAAAGCGATCGCGATGGTATGCGGTTGGTCATCGAACTCAAGCGCGATGCCTATCCTCGGGTAGTTCTGAATAATCTTTATAAATCTACACCCCTCCAATCGAACTTTAGCTGCAATATGCTTGCCCTCGTCGATGGGGAGCCGATCACCTTGACGCTACGTCATGCGCTGCAAGTATTTTTAGACTTCCGCTATGAAGTGATTACCCGCCGCACGCAGTACGAACTCCGTAAGGCTGAAGAACGCGATCATCTATTGCAAGGTTTGCTGATCGCGCTCAATCACTTGGATGCGGTCATTGCACTGATTCGGGCTGCTGAGGATAGTAGTACGGCAAAGGCGGGCTTAATCGAGACCTATGGATTAACAGAAGCCCAAGCCGATGCGATTTTACAAATGCAGTTGCGCCGTCTCACAGCTCAGGATGCCGATAAAATTAATGACGAGCATAATCAGTTAGTCGAGAAGATTGCGGATCTACAACATATTCTGCAAAATCGCGATCGCATTCTGACGATTACCCGTGAAGAGTTAGAAGCCATCAAAGCCGAATTTACCACTCCACGACGCTCGCGCATTCTTCCCAATGAAGGCGATATCGATACTGCCGATTTGATTGCCAATCGCGAAACGATTGTGATGGTGACGGAGCAAGGCTATGTGAAAAGGATGCCCGTCGATACCTTTACGGCCCAGCATCGTGCTACGCGAGGCAAGGCAAGTGCAAACGTCAAGGATGATGATGCGATCGCCCATTTCTTTGCCTGTCGCAGTCATGATAAGGTGCTATTCTTTACCGATCGCGGTAAAGTCTATGGGGTCAAGGCTTATGAAGTGCCAGAATCGGGACGGGCTGCTCGCGGTACGGCTGTCGTCCAACTACTGCCGATCGCTGCCGATGAGAAAATTACCACGGTATTGCCCATCAGCGATTTCAATGAAGATGAATATCTCGTCATGCTGACAGCGGGTGGTTATATCAAAAAGACCAAGCTGCCTGCATTTGCCAATATTCGTTCCAATGGACTCATTGCGATCGCCCTTGAAGAAGGCGATCTCCTGCGTTGGGTCAGAAGGGCTAAAGCCGATAACACGATTATTGTCGGTTCGCGGCAAGGGATGTCGATCCGCTTCCGTACCGACCATGAGCAGTTGCGTCCGATGGGACGCGATACTCGCGGCGTGCGATCGATGCGGCTAACGGGTGACGACCTCATCGTGAGTATGGACATTCTCCCCGCAGGTTTAGCGGAAATTGAGGCGGATGAATCCGAAGAAGAAATCGATCTCACCGCAACGGTATCCGAAGATGAGAATCTAGAAGCCGAGACTGGTAACGATAAGGCTCAAGGTCCTTGGGTGCTAGTTGTAACGCGGGGCGGCTATGGTAAGCGCGTTCCCGTCAGTCAATTCCGTATTCAGAAGCGGGCTGGTAAAGGGCTACGGGTCACCAAATTCAAATCTGGTCAGGATCAACTGGCTTCCCTTTGCTTGGTTGATGAACAAAATGAGCTGATGATCGTGACGAGTCGCGGGATTGTCATGCGCCAATCTACCGATGCGATCGCTTGCCAATCTCGTACGGCCAGAGGTGTCCGCCTGCAAAGACTGGATGCATCGGATGCGATCGTGGGTGCAACTTTAGTTCCACCAGCTTTAGAAGAGGAGCATGATGAAGTGGAAATTCAAAGCAATGTAGATGTCGTAAATACCGTGGATACTTCTATTTCACAAAATACCGATATTCCAGAGCCAGAATCTTCTAACAATGAGCCTGAAATGTCTTAAGGCAGCTTAAAGAGAAAGGCGGCGCTTTGCGCCGCCTTTCTCTTTAAGCTTGTTTAGTCAAAGGATAGAACTTGACCTTAAGCCCATCTTTAGGACGAAGGGTCGGAATAGGAAAGGGTTCGAGATTTTGGGAAGGTAAAATCTCCCATTGATAATTGCGTAATAGATTTGCTGCGATAATTTTCATCTCTAGTTTGGCAAAGGCAAGACCAACGCAAATCCTTGCTCCGCCACCAAAACCAATTAGACTAAAGGGTTTTTGTTTGTGTTCTTGGCGATCGGGGCTAAAGCGATCAGGATCGAATTGGTCGGGATTGGGATAGATATTTGCCTGTTTATGGGTAACCATAATCGAATAGATAGCCAGCCAACCTTTGGGTACGTGATAGCCTTGAAACTCAAAGGGTTTGATTACGCCGCGAAAGCCACCCGCCACTGGTGGACGCAGGCGCTCGATTTCTTGAAAAATTTGGTCGAGATAGGGCATTTTCCCTAGCTGGTCGAGATTTAGTTGTCCCAAATGGGCTAATTCTCTTTGCTCCTGTCGCGCTAGTTCTAGAACTTCAGGATGGCGACCTAATTCCAGACAAAACCAAGTCAACATTGAGGTGGTGGTTTCATGTCCTGCAAACAGCATTAACATTGCTTGGGCTTTCAATTCTTCTAAACTGAACCGCCCTCCGTCCTCATCTCGCGCTTGGGCTAACATACTCAACACATCATTTGTTGGATTTTGCTGACGTTGCTGTACGACCTGAGTGATATGTTGTAAAAGCAGATCGCGGGCGGCGATCGCTTTCCCTAGGGCGGTAAATGGCAAGGCGAAAGGCACGATCGAGAAGAAACCATTAGTTAGGGTCGAGAATAACTTACTCAATCTCTCTACGTCATCTCCTGCCTTTGCGCCAATTAAAAGTTGACTGGCAATCTCAAAGGTAAGCTGTTTGAATTCATCAAACCAGTTAAATTCTCCCTTTGCTTCCCATTTATGCAGATATTGCTGTGAGATCTCTGACATCGTAGAGAAGTAGCCATTTAAGGCTTGTCCGTGGAATGCTGGCATCATCAGTCTTCGGTTGCGACGATGTTCTTCTCCATCCTGCAAAAAAAGCGATTCTCCCAAAAGTATCTTAAAACTATCGGGCCATCCTTCCTTCCATGAGAAGCATTCCATGTGACTGGATAGGAGAAATTCGGCAGCTTCGGAGCCGATCATATACACGGTTGGTCTACCCAGAATGCTGGTTTTGGATATAGCACCATACTTGGCATATTGCTTGTCGACAAATTTACGGTCAAAGAGGAACTGTAAGGTTTGTCCGATAATTGGTAGTCCAAACTTTCCAGGCGGTAGATTCATCTGTTTGAATTGGGAATGATGGAGATGTTTTTATTATAAGTAGCTAGTAAGTAGCTGGGTATAATTAAAACCCAAAATCAAAACCTGTAGCGTACGCGCAGCGTGCGCTACAGGTTTTGGGGTTTTATATGTAATTGCTGGATAGTAAGCACTAATTGCCTTAGCTTAACTGGTTTAGCTAGGTACTCATTCGCTCCTGCGGCGATACATTTTTCCCGATCGCCCTGCATGGTTAAGGCGGTTAAGGCAATAATTGTTTGATTGGCAAGACTGGGGATCTGACGCATTTGTTTGATGGTTTCCAGCCCGTTCGTGCCTGGCATTTGGATATCCATCAAAATCAGATCGGGAGCCTGTAACTGTGCGAGAGCGATTGCTTCTTCCCCATTGGTGGCTAAGATCACGTCGTAACCTTTGGCGGATAAGTAGCTCGCAATGGTAATCAGATTCGCTTCATTGTCATCTACTAGTAAGATTTTAAAGGGATTTTTTAATTCTGATCCATTGTTTTCTGAGGCTGTAAATGCTTCGAGCTGAGTTTCGGGGGCAGGAGAGACTGTTTTACAGTCAGCACAGGGAAGCGTGATCGTAAAGCTACTGCCCACACCCACTTCGCTAACCAAGCTTACCTGTCCGCCATGCAATTCTACAATTCGTTTGACTAGGGATAGCCCCAATCCCGTGCCTTCGTATTGGCGATTGAGGGCGCTATCAATTTGAATAAAAGGCTGAAACAGTTTATCAATATTTTCAGGGGCAATGCCGATCCCCGTATCGATCACCTTGATTTGCAGATACTCCTGAAGGGGAGGAACTTCCGCTGTTTGGTCGGAGTGGGTGGGGTTTGCCTTTTGGCAATCGCTAACTTCTAGGACGATCCGCCCTCCTTCGGGGGTAAACTTGACGGCGTTACTCAGCAGATTGATTAAAACTTGCAGAATACGCCGTTCGTCGATCGATACGTTGGGTAAATCGGGAGAGATTTTCGTTTCTATTTGGATGCGTTTTTTGTGGGATTGTTGTTTGATAAAGGCAAGACTTGATTGGCAGAGGACTTCAATATTGCAAGATGTCAGATCTAGTTCGACCTGCCCCGATTCAATTTTAGCCAGATCGAGGATGTCATTAATTAATTTAAGTAAATGAATGCCGCTATTTTCGATGAGCTTTAAGGATTTTTTTTGATGCTCATTGATACTACCAAATACTTCGTCTTGGAGAGATTCGGTCATGCCAAGAATGGCGTTGAGAGGGGTGCGCAGTTCGTGACTCATATTAGCGAGAAATTCATCTTTGAGTCTGGTGGCGATCGCTAGTTCGGCGTTAGTCTGCTTGAGCTGAGTTTCGTACTGCTTGCGATCGCTAATATCGATAACCACGCAAATAGTCTGATTTTCCGTGCCAGGGAGAAAAGCCGCACCAATTAACACGGGGATGCGACTGCCATCTTTGCGATAGTATTCTTTCTCCCAAGGGTGGATAAATCCATGTTCCATCAGCTCGCCCATGGCGGCATAGTCGGCGGGGATATGTTCGGGGGGAGTGAGATTATTCCAAAATATTTTTCCTGTATTAAATTCTTCTCGACTGTAGCCAATCATTTGTAAAAAGCGATCGTTAGCATCGAGGATATTGCCCTCAAAGTCAGCGAACAACATGCCGACCACATTAGAGTCAAACATGCGACGGAATCGGATTTCGCTCTCTTGCAAAGCTTGGGTACGACGTTCGACACGCATTTCCAAATCCTGATTGAGCCGATATAGAGCCTCGGTAGCCGCTTTACGTTCCAATTCAGCCGCAACCCGCGCTCCAAAAATTCTTAAAATGGCGATCGATTCATTGTATTTAGACTTATCGAGGGGTTTGGTGTCAATGATACAAAGATTGCCGATCGCATTTCCGAAATTGTCTTTTAACGCAATGCCCAAATAACTATCGGCTTGCATCTCCGCTAAATAGGGATCTTTGAAAAAATAAGTTTGTAATTGACTTTCACAATAAAATTCTCCATCCCTCAGGACATATTCGCAGGGAGTATCCCTCACGGGATAGGCAATAGATGGTTGCAAACTTCCCTTAGCCCAGAAACTTAAGGTATGGAGATGATCGTCAATTAACTCGGTAACACTCACGAAGGGAATGGCTAAAGCTTCAGCAATATGGCTCACTACCGCAGGGAAAAATTCCAGCCCAGTGAGAGCGGCAGTCCCCTCTACTAACTTCTGAAGGGTTAATTCGGCTTTACGGCGATCGCTAATATCGGTAATCGTGCCTACATAGCCAAAAATTTTGCCACTGAGATCGACTTCTGCCAGCGATTGTCCGAGTACCCATGAGGTGCTACCATCTTTCCGTAAAAATCGATATTCCAACTTAAAGGGACGGTTTTGTTGCGCTGAGAGATACCATTCGTTATTGATTTTATCGCGATCGTCTGGGTGTAAAGCGGCTGCCCAACCTTCGCCAAGCGCTTCTTCTAAACTCAATCCCGCAATCTCGCACCATTGCTCATTAACATATATACAATTCCCGTTCTTATCCGTTCTAAAGATCCCCACAGGCACTACGGCCGCTAGGGTTTTAAATCGTCTTTCACTTTCTAGTAAGGAAATATTTACCTCTTTACGCGCTGTAATGTCACTGCTGATAACGACTATTTTCCTAACCCGTCTATCCTCATCAAATATTGGTACTTTAACCGTACTAAGGAGCCTGACTGCTCCATCTCGGCGGGTTACCAGTTCTTCAGGAATATGCAATATTTGTCCAGTCGTAAACACAAAGTTATCATCGCGAATATATTGACTGGTAAAGTCGGGATTATTAAAAGGCGCATCAATAATTCCTTGTAATTGTTCTAAGGACATTCCGTAAAAGTCTCGCAAGGTCTTGTTACCCCATGCTATCCGCGAGCCAGATTCCTTGACCAGCATCAGATCGGGAATCGAGTCGAAAATTTGCTGGTATTGCTCTTCGTTATCGCGCAGACTTTTCTCTGCCGCGATTCTCTCCCGTAGCTCGATATTTAATGCTCGGTTTTGCTCCTGTAATTTTACGAGGGCTTGATGGGAGCTAATGGTCGCCTTGACGATCGCGGGCAGCATTTTGAGATAGTTGCGATCGCGGTCTCTAATGAGATAATTCGTAGCTCCTTGTTCGATTAACTTGGTGGCGGTTTCTTCTTCCCCGTTAGCTATGGTAACAATGCATGGACAATTAATGTTTTGCAGGATCGGTAATAATTGGCTTGCCTCGCCATCACTTAAGTTGGATTTGACTATGGCGATCACCAATTCATGCTGAGGGAGGATAGCGATCGCTTCCGCGAACGAAGCTGCCATAACATAATCATAAAAAAGTCCCACTTGTTCTAAAGCTTGCACTAAAAACAAGCGATCGTCTAGATCGTCTTCAACCAGCAAAATCTTAGTTTTAGGAATATTGTTACGCTTGAGATTGCCAATGTTTTTCATATAGTGGAAAGATTTAGACAAACAAATTAGTCTTTGTCTCAGGATTTATTCGGGTGATCGGAAATACTGAAAAACATTCAATAATTAGGTAATACCAAATTAGAAACAAGTAGAAATAACTATTATCTACTTGTAAGTAAGTGGGCTTAATTAAATATGAAACCCCAAAGACTACGGCTTACGCTGCGCGTGCACCGAAGGTTTTAGATCTGGATTTTAATT
>NZ_LIRE01000191.1 GCF_001402795.1 Pseudanabaena sp. 'Roaring Creek' | reverse complement strand
TAAGTACCTCAGCATAATTAAAATCCAGATCTAAAACCTGCGGCGCACGCTGCGCGTGCGCCGCAGGTTTTAGGGTTTTATATTTAATTAAGCCCACTTACTTATACTGCCGTACTTAAGTATTGCAATGTATTGCAATATTTAAGTACGGCAATATTTAGAATGGAAATATTTGGTAGATGATTTGGTTGTTATGCAGAATATCCTAGATCATATTCAATGCGGTGTTTTTGCCTTGACGATAGAGTCACCCCCTTACGGGTTAAGTATTAACGACCAAATCGATCACCAAATTAACGACCAAATTAACGATTCAAAATTCATACTTCGATTTGCGATCGCCAATCTTGCTTTTGTCCAGCTTGTGTGGGGCGAACTTAGTCCAGAAAAGCCCTCAAATCTCATTGGTTTGCAGCCCCATGATTGCCTACCTCAAAATTTTGTGCGGCAGTTATATGTACATATCCATCAATGCTTACAATCTCGGAAAAAGGTGGTGTATGAGGTGGAAACTGACGCGATCGCTAAGCATCTGGTATCAATTTCGCTTTCTTTGGTAATTGATAACAATCAATTGCCGCAAATCGTAGGTACTTGCCAAGATATTAGCAATTTATCCCTATCTAAATCTCAAGTTGGACAGCCCAATCATCAAAAATTTAGTCATCTCGTCAACGCCATATCCGATGCCTTTGTCGTTGTTGATAGCCAAGGTATTGTGTGCTATGTCAATCAGGCTGCCGAAAATTTATTTGGTTGTCAAGCCGAAGATATTGTAGGTGAAGTCTTTGGCTTGCCAGTAGTAACGGGAGAAAGCACCAATATCGACATCCTCAATCGGGGTACGACTACCTCGGCGGAGATGCGCGTGTCGGAAACCATCGATGAAGATCGCATGGTTTATGTAGTTGCCTCCTTACGTGATGTCTCGGAGCGCAAACTGGTAGAGAGTTCGTTACAATTGCGCGAACGAGCGATCGCGGCTAGTTCCAATGGGATAGTCATTACCGATGCCACAAAGCCCGAGAACCCGACGATTTACGTTAATCCCAGCTTTGAAAGAATTACTGGCTATAGTGCTGCGGAGGTCATTGGTCGTAACTGTCGATTTTTGCAAGGGGGCGATCGCCAACAGATCGGCATTTTAGATTTACATCAAGCAATTCAAGAACAACGAGAATGCCATGCGGTTCTGCTTAATTATCGAAAAAATGGCACGCCATTTTGGAACGATCTTTACATTGCTCCAGTATTTAACGATCGTGGCGAACTGACCAACTATATTGGTATTCAAACCGACATCACCGAGCAGGTGAAATCGACCCAAAGATTGCTCGAAAGTGAAGAACGCTTGAGAACCGTACTAACATCGATTAAGGAAGGAATTACCTTTAGCGATGATTCAGGTTATTTCTCTATCTTTAATGATGGAATGGAAAATTTGACTGGATATACTGCTGCTGAGGCAAATGCCAGCCATGATTTTACCAACTTCCTATATCCCGATCGCCAAGAACATGACAGGGCTTTACAACGATTGCAGCATCTGCAAGAAACAGGACAGGTGATGACTGTCGAAACTCATATCCGTCACCGTGATGGCACATTCAAAGATGTGTTAGTTTCGACAAGACTCATGGCATACAAAGGTAAGCGTATGTATTTGAGTAGTTACTACGATATCACCGAGCGCAAAAAAGTTGAGACACAGCTACGCTATCAAAGCGAAAGGGAACGTTTATTAAATGCAATCCTCTTCAAAATTCAATGTGAATTAAATTTAGAGCAAATTCTGGCTATCACCGTTAAAGAGGCTCAGGCTCTATTACGTATCGATCGCGTAGTTGTTTATCAGTTTCAAGAGGATGGAAGCGGTCAATTTGTCGTAGAAGCGGTGAATGATTCAGTATTATCGATTCTCGGACAAACGATTAACGACTCCAACTTTAATCAAGACTATATCGAGCAATATCAAAATCAAGTTATCTCCAGTATTAATAATGTCGATAATGCCAATTTAAATCCCTCCTATAAAGAGCTTTTACAATGTTTTCAAGTAAAGGCAAATATTGTAGTGGCGATTTCCCTTGGCGGTATACTTTGGGGATTATTAATTGCCCATCAATGTTTTGCTCCCCGCGATTGGGAAGAGTTTGAAATCGATCTATTCAAACAGCTCGCTAACCATGTGGCGATCGCGATCCAGCAAGTCAAATTATTTGAGCGGGTGCAGGATCTCAATAAAAATCTAGAGCGCCAAGTGGCCGATCGCACTCAACAACTAGAGCAAAGTCTGAGCCAATTGGAAAGGGCTTTACTCAAAGAAAAAGAATTAAACGAACTCAAATCCCAATTTATTTCCAGAGCCTCCCATGAATTTCGTACACCCTTGGCTACGATCCAAACTGCCAGTGATTTATTACGAAATTATGGACATAAAATGTCTGAGGATAAAAAATTAGAACGTATTGATAAAATTCAGCGGGAAGTTAAAGGGATGACTAATCTGCTTGAAGAGGTGCTAATTATTGGCAAGACGGAATCTGGTAAGTTTGAATTACACCCCGAAGAAATTAATCTCGAAGATTTCTGTCAAGAAATAATCGAACAAGCTAAGTTAATTGGTAATGGGCGGCATCAAGTTAGATTTAACAACATTAACTTGCCATCGAAATTAACAATCGATCCTAAATTTTTAAGACAAATTATCGCGAATTTATTATCAAATGCGATTAAATATTCTCCTAATAATAGCGATATCAATTTTACAATTTCACAAACCAAGGAATATCCACCCAAACTTTTATTAGAGTTTCAAGATCGAGGCATTGGCATTCCTATGCCAGATCAAGCGAAGATTTTTGAACATTTTTATCGAGCTCATAATGTTGGTATGATTGTGGGAACTGGCTTAGGAATGGCAATTATTAAGAATTCAGTTGATATACTTGGTGGCACAATTCAACTTAGCAGTGTTGAGAATGAAGGAACAACTGTAAAAGTAAAACTACCTATTTCCCTAAAGGAATAAGTAAAGGAATAAGTGAAATTATGACAACGATTCTAGTCATCGAGGATGTAGAAGCTTTAAGGGAAGAGATCATGGAGACTCTATCCTACGAAGGTTTTGATGTGTTAGGAGCCGAGAATGGAGTCGTGGGCGTGCAAATGGCAAAGACCTATGTGCCGAATTTGATTATTTGCGATATTGCCATGCCCGAACTAGATGGCTATGGTACACTCACCGCGCTGCGCCAAGAATCAAAGACATCTATGATTCCCTTCATCTTTTTGACCGCCATGACGGAAAAGACAGATATGCGTCAAGCGATGCAATTGGGGGCTGATGACTACTTAACTAAGCCCTTTACATCGGCGGATTTGCTGGGGGCGATCGCTTCGCGGTTACAGAAGTACAACTCTGTGAGAGAGCATTATTACGATGAGATTAAAGCTGCTGGCGCAAGGTTTGAGTACCTATCCCACCATGATGGTTTGACCCAACTCCCCAATCGGATCCTATTCTATGAGTCCTTAGCCCAAGCTATCCTCCATGCCAAAATTAATAATAAATCCCTAGCTGTCCTATTTCTGGACATGGATAATTTCAATATCATTAACAATACGCTGGGGACTGATATTGGCGATCAATTATTTAAGGCGATCGCCGAACGTTTAAGGCGCTACACTGCCCCCTGTGACATGGTGGCAAGGATCCAAGGCGACGAGTTTGCCATGATCATTTCCGATATCGAAGATCAAAGCAGCATTAAGCAAGAGGCGCAAAAAATATTAGATCTACTAAGTCGTCCTTACAACTTGTATGGGCATGAGGTATTTATTACCAGCAGTATTGGAATTACGCTCTTTCCTGAAGATCATCAAGAGTTAGAAGGATTAATCAAAAATGCGGAATTGGCAATGTACTATGCCAAGAATCATAGTAGGAATAGTTATAAGCTCTATAGTCCCGATCTGAACGTTCAATCCTCAGAATATATGGCTTTAGCAAATAGCCTACATCGTGCGATGGATCGGAGTGAATTTCGCGTCTTTTATCAGCCCCTAATCGATCTTACGTCAGGAAAAATTGTCGGAGCAGAGGCTTTAGCTCGGTGGCAACATCCCGATTTAGGAATTATTATGCCCAATAAATTTATTCCCGTTGCCGAACAAACAGGACTGATTCTCAGGTTAAGTGAAGTAGTCCTCTGCTCTGTTTGCGAACAAATGCGATCGTGGCGGGAGGCTGGGCTTAATTATGGATATGTGGCTGTTAATCTATCGGGGCAGCATTTTCGACCAGAAAATAATTTGATTGAAACCATCAGTAAAATCTTGCAGGAAACGGGAACGAAGCCAGAGCATTTAGAACTCGAACTGACCGAAAGCATTATCATGCAAAATGCTGAGCTGACCATTCAGGTGCTATCGCATTTGCAGGCAATGGGTGTAAAGGTCGCGATCGATGACTTTGGGACGGGCTATTCATCCTTAAGCTATCTCAAGCATTTTCCCGTCAATACACTCAAGATCGATCATTGCTTCATTCAAGATATCACCACCGATCGCCATGATGCGACGATTTCCCTTGCCATTATAGAGCTAGCCCATAGTTTGTCTTTGCAAGTAGTCGCGGAAGGAGTCGAAACCGCAGAACAGATTCAATTATTAAGGAAATATGGCTGCGATCGCATCCAAGGATATTTCTTTAGTCCACCCTTGCCTGCGGCCGAATTTGAAAAAATGTTAATCGAAGGGAAATGCCTTTAGTATAGGCAAAGTGACGTAGCCCAATCACTTTACCTGCATATTGCCATAAACTTTTATTGATTACGTTAACCATTTTTAATGAGTAAATCCAAACGCGCTTTAATTACTGGCATTACGGGACAAGATGGCTCCTATTTATCAGAGCTATTATTAGCAAAAGGGTATGAGGTGCATGGAATCATACGGCGATCTTCCACGATTAATACCGATCGCTTAGATCATATGTATCAAGATCCCCATCTACCAGACACCAAGCTATTTTTGCACTATGGAGATCTGACAGATGGCACAGGTTTAGGACGGATTCTGGAATCAATTCGCCCCCATGAAGTATTTAATCTGGGCGCTCAGTCCCATGTGCGTGTAAGTTTTGACTCTCCAGAATATACCGTTGACACCGTCGGTATGGGAACCTTGCGCTTACTAGAGGCGCTTCGCGATTACCATCAACGCAACGATCGCGAGATCCGTTTTTATCAAGCTGGATCTTCAGAGATGTATGGGTTAGTTCAAGCCGTACCGCAAAATGAGGCTACCCCCTTCTATCCGCGCAGCCCCTATGCCTGCGCCAAGGTATATGCCCATTGGCAAACCGTGAATTACCGCGAGTCCTACGGCTTATTTGCTTGCAATGGCATTTTGTTTAACCATGAGTCGCCCCGTCGAGGTGAGACTTTTGTGACCCGCAAAATCACAAGGGCGATCGCTCGCATAATAGCAGGTCAGCAAAAAAAACTATATTTGGGAAATCTGGATTCTAAGCGAGATTGGGGCTACGCCAAGGACTATGTTGAGGCGATGTGGCTAATGTTGCAGCAAGAAAAACCAGATGATTACGTAATATCCACAGGCGAAACCCATTCCGTACGGGAATTTCTGGAAGCAGCTTTTACCTATGTCAATCTCAAGTGGGAAGATTATGTAGAAATTGATCCGCGCTATTTTCGTCCCGCTGAAGTTGATTTGTTATTGGGCGATTCCAGTAAAGCGAAACGGCAGCTCGGTTGGGAGCCCAAAGTCACCTTTAAAGACTTGGTGGAGTTAATGGTTGATGCCGATCTTGAGGTTTTGAATTTACCTAATCCTAAAGGTACGCATTCTCAAGATGTGGCGACATTGCGGAATACTGGACAACCTTCAAATTGGTAAATTAAAAGCCCTACTTCCTAGGGCTTTTAATCTATTTGTACTTTAGTCAAATTAGTCAAAAAAAATTTTCATGCTAGAAAATCAATCAAACTTTCATTTGCAAGATCGATTCAAAAATCAAAAGATTTTAGTTACTGGTGGTGCTGGTTTTCTAGGTAAGCGGGTCATTGCCCAATTAATCGGCGCAGGAGCTAATCCAGATTCGATCACCGTGCCGCGATCGCGCGAGCTTGATTTGCGATCGCTGGCTAATTGTGAAAAAGTAGTGCAGGATCAGGATTTGATTATTCATCTTGCTGCCCATGTTGGTGGTATCGGGCTAAACCGTGAAAAACCCGCCGAACTTTTTTATGACAATCTCATGATGGGCGTGCAGTTGATTCATGCAGCCTATCAAGCAATGGTGAAAAAATTTGTTTGTGTGGGGACAATTTGCGCCTATCCCAACCACACACCTGTACCTTTTAAAGAGAGCGATCTCTGGAATGGCTATCCTGAATATACCAATGCGCCCTATGGCATAGCCAAAAAAGCCTTGCTGGTACAATTGCAATCCTATCGCCAGCAATATGGATTTAATGGCATTTACCTTTTACCCGTTAATCTCTATGGACCTGAAGATAATTTCGATCCTCGCAGTTCCCATGTAATCCCTGCCCTGATTCGGAAAGTTTATGAAGCTCAGCAAAGAGGCGATCGCCAGATTTTAGTATGGGGAGATGGCTCACCTACAAGGGAATTCATTTATTCCGACGATGCGGCGCGAGCGATCGTGATGGCATCGGCAAATTATAACGATTCAGAACCTGTCAATATTGGTACGGGTTTAGAAATATCTATTAAGGATCTCATCCATCTAATTTGTGAATTAATGGGATATGAAGGGGAAATCCTTTGGGAAACTGATAAGCCCAATGGTCAGCCCCGCCGCTGTCTTGATGTCGAAAGAGCAAAAACAGCCTTTGGATTTAGCGCTGCTGTGAATTTTCAGGAAGGTTTGAACAAGACGATCGCTTGGTATCGACAACAGGCTGCTTGAGCATTCTGTGGGGCGATCGCTAAGTCAACAAAAAAATTTTGATTTTATGGATTATAAGGCTTGCATATGTACCAAGCTTTGGTATGATTAGAATCCGCACAGCGAAACAAACAACTTTTACAAAGTTAATCAAACATTTTGTACTGGTTATTTTTGTACTGGTTATTGTGAAGCTAAGCGAGGAGAGATGGCCGAGTGGTTGAAGGCGCAGCACTGGAAATGCTGTTTAGGGGTAACTTTAACGAGGGTTCGAATCCCTCTCTCTCCGTCAAAAAATAGCTAGTAGATAAAAGACTGGCTATCTCCTGTGTTGCTATAGTTATATCAATTCCCAAAAGTGTAGCTACACTTTTGGGAATTAAAAACCAAACCCAGTAAAGTTTTGAAAAACACAAAATGGCTACGCCATTTTGTGTTTTGGTATCAAACCAATTCACGAAAGTGTGACAACACTTTTGGGAATTAAAAACCAAACCCAGCAAGGATTTTCAAATCATAAAATGGCTACGCCATTTTATGATTTGGTATTAGACGTAAAGAAATGTAAATATGGACTGGTTGATATGCTCTATACACCACCTTGGCATCTCAGCAATGGGTTGCTAATGACCCTTTATACGGCTTTGCGGGTAAGCCGAAAATGGGAAAATTTCACAATAGAACCAGAACCCGTTTATCAAGAACATATTTTTACTGGGGCAAATGGCGTGCCGATCTTTGGAAAATATGCAATTCCGCAGAATGCGAAAGGAACGATTGTGGCGACCTATGGCATTACGGGGGATTTGGATAACCAATGGTTTCTCAAAATCTTAGGACGTAAGGCTTTAGATCGGGGATATGCAGTGGTTTTGTTTGATTGGCGGGCTCATGGTAAAACCGCAGAGCTATCCCCAGCGCTAACCTCCGATGGGCTATACGAAGGCGAAGATTTTATTCGGATTGCCAGTATCGCCAAGCAATTAGGCTGTCCAGCCCCTTTTTGGCTCATGGGATATTCACTGGGAGGACAGTTGGCGTTGTGGGGGATTAAGGCTGGGGAGACGATCGCTGATTGGGGAAGTGACTTAGGCATCACATCTGCTGATATTGCAGGTGGAGCGGTAATTTGTCCTAGCGTTGACTCCAACCGATCGCTCACCTATTTAGTTAAGGATGAACTGGGGCGATTTTTGGAGAAGGCGATCGCTCGTGAACTCAAGAAACTCGGTCGCGGCATGGCAAAAATGCATCCTGAAGCGATCGATCGCCATGCAGTCGAGAGAGCTAATAGCATTTGGGGATTTGATAATGAATTGACGATCGCCAAGTTAGGTTTTGCCTCCGTTGAGGATTATTACGATGCCAGTTGCCCCTTACATTTCATGCCACATCTGCAAAAGCCAACCTTAATTCTTTATGCTGAGGACGATCCGATGTTCGATCCTGCAATTATTCCTGAACTAGTAAAAATCGCTCAAGATAACCCCGCCATTAAACTAATGATTACCAAACATGGCGGTCATGTCGGTTATGTGAGTAGTAAAAAATGCCAAAATCAATATGGCGATCGCGATCGCTGGTGGGCATGGAATCGCGTCTTTGAATGGATTGGCTCGCTAGTTTGATTTGTTCTCGATATCTCTTACATTGATATCATGGGTTAATTTTTTTAACTGCGAAAACACACGATAATTTTCTAAGTTTATATCTTGCTCATCCTGCTCAACATTATTCATTTTGATCAAGCTATAGTTGATATCCTCATCAAAAATTGCCAAGGTGACATTGAGAATATCGAGGAAATTAATAAAAGTACGACATTCAGTTTCTTCATAGGAGCTATAAAACTTAATGAGTTCGGCTACATAGCTTTCTAAATAAAAACGAATATTGGGATAGATTAGTACGGTTTTTAATAGCAGGATGACTAGATTAAGTAAATTATTACATTCTAAGGATAGCTGTAAAAATTCAGAGGGATGACGACGTTTATTTAACAACAAATACTGCAAAATGCGATTGCAAGTAACATGTAATAAACTGAGCGACATCTCTTCTTCGTGGCGATGTTCTTGAAAATGCATTAATCTTTGAATGACCGTCTGATTAATCACTTCGGAAACTTCTAAGTTATTTTGAATTATGCCTAGATAGCTAAGCAAGCTTTGTTTAAATTCTAAAAAATTTAAATTATAGACTTGGTTGTAAAAAGCTTTGGCGGCATTTTGATAGCTTTCATTACCCTGTTTATTCAAAACTCTTTTAATTAAAATTAATACCCCATCGCCTAGATTAGTTGGGTTTTGTCGCTGAGGATTAGCTCCTAGCTTAGAATCAAGGCGAGCCGTATACATTGCCAGATCAAATTTAAATTGCTTTTTGATTTTCCGCGCTAACGTCTCAGCATATTGACGCTGCTCTAAAGGTTTACTAGCATCAGCATATTCTGAAATTAGTAAATAGGAAGAAAAGCGCTCACTCCAATTATGATATTTGCGATGAATGCCCGATCTGCCTGATAGCGATCGCAGAGTATTATATTCACTAGAATGAAGAAATTTTTGTAGCCATTCCCTTAGCTTTTTCAACTTATAAATTTTCGTGGGAAGGACTATGGAATCCGCAGAGAAAAGATCTACCAATTGCTGACAAGCACTAATATTCCCATTGATAGCCCAGTTGTTATTGAGTATGTAGCAGCAACGTATAAGAGTATGTTTGAAATCACGCTCTCTATCATGAAATATAATTTCACCTAAGGCATAGTAGGCATGAATATCATCAACTTCTTCATATTCAATAAATAATTTATTAAATTGGTTTAAAATTTCTTCAGTTTTAGATTGCTTGATAATTCTTAAGAAGAAATCATAAATATTCTGTTGTGCCTTATCGATACTACTGTCAGTTGTATCTGAAACCTGCTCGATAAACCGATCGGACTGGTGTGGATTATAAAACTGTGCCATATCAGTACATTCCTAAGCAACAGCAAAAAACTTACAGGTTGGATTTAACTAAATTTGTACTATTCGTACTATTTGATAAACTAGCTTTAGAAATGACTATTAAAGGAAACTTATTGTTTCTAATAGATAACAAATAGATAACAAATAAATGGCAAGTAGATAAATAGGCATAATTAAATACTAGATTCAAAACCTGTAGCATTGACGCAACGTAAGTTTTAGGTTTTGGGATGTTATATTTAATTGCACCTAGCTAACTAGTCATTTTATACCAAATCACAAAATGGCGTAGCCATTTTGTGATTTTAAAACCCTTACTGGGTTTGGTTTTCAATTACCAAAAGTGTAGCCACACTTTTGGTAATTGGTATTAATTGGGGCTAGAAAATAACTAAAAAATGAATTGCCAGAATAATTTAAGTATATTTTCTCTATTTAATGCAATATACTTAATTGTTTGATAGTCTTCATCGTTAAGTTAGCAATAGTTTTTTAGCTTCTATTACAGATTCTATATC
>NZ_LIRE01000190.1 GCF_001402795.1 Pseudanabaena sp. 'Roaring Creek' | reverse complement strand
TATAGCTGTCGCTAATTGTACTAGGACATAAACCCCAAGAATTGACTGGCGGCGCGAAGCGCCGCCAGTCAATTCTTGGGGTTTGATTTGTCCTAAGTCAAGTGACTGTAGCTATAAAACGTCAGTTCGGGTTAAGCTGGCAAATTTTAAAATCCCAAAATTAAAAGCCTTGCTACGCAAGGCTTTTAATTTTAGACTTTGAGAAAGGGCTTGCGTAGCAAGCCCTTTCTCAAAGCCCGTTTCCAATTATCCCGAACTCACGTTCTTTTAATAATCATCTCTGACTGCAAAGGTGATAGTTTGCTTGGTGATGACATTGACTACGGTAGTGGGTTCAATTACGGTTACCTGTGGGGCTGTAACGTTGCCAATTAATACCGCCGCCGCTGCGCCGCCAAGAACATCTTCAATATGAACGCCACCCCGAAATACACCGCCTAGAACTGCTCCTGCGGCTCCACCGATTCCAGCGTCGGTCAGAATTGCACCTGTACTAGTCTCACGGGGATCTTTGACATCATTAATCAGGGCTGACTCGGCTTGCAGTCTGACGGTTGCACCACGACTAGTAAATTTTTGGGCGACAAATTTCGAGCCACCTTCTGCTGGGACAAATTGTCCTTCGATTACTGCCCCCGCAGGTATGAGGACTGTGCCATTTGTGGCTGTGATATCTTGGGCAACTAATAGGCTGGCATTAACGGTTTCTCCCTTGGCAATGTAGAGAGTGTCTTGGCGATTGATTTTGGTAGCGATCGTTTGTCCCGCAGGCAAATTTAAGGTCGAGCGAAATACTTGAGCAATTTGATTTGCGTTTACCTGAGACTGAGGTTGATTGTTTAATTGATTGCTTGTTTGATTGTTTGTTTGATACAACGAATAGGCATAGCTAGGGCTGGCGATCAAAGATGCGATCGCTATACTCAGCGGCATACTGACAGATGAAACAACTGCCAATTTTAAATTGTATTGAGCGCTCATAAACGCCTCTAGGGGATGTCATATAGAGTTCTATTTGATTATGACTAAATAACGATGTTCTTTGTTCCTATGGCGATCGCTAAGTAAGTGGACTTAATTTAAAGTATCTGGGCATAAAACCGCAAAACCTGTAGCGCACGCGCCGCGTGTGCTACAGGTTTTGCGGTTTTATATGTCAGAAGTATTGCTAATCGTTACGAATCTTAGCCGCATTTTACTTGGATGAGAGCGATATGAGTAAAATTAATCCTAATTTCCCTCCCTAATCTTAACTAAGTATTCGGTTTATCATGCAGAGAACTAATTTGAATTTTGGTTTGAATTTTGGTTTGAAGTCTGGTTTGAAATCTGGGTTGAAGTCTGGCTTCAATTTTAAGGTTTCAGTTAAAGCCATTGTTTTGACGTTACTGGCGATCGCTACTTTTACCTTTGTCGTATTTCAGATACCCCAAGGACTATATTCCCAAACTATTCCCGCAGACTTAATCAGTAAGTATAACCTCGCCGTTGCGGATGCTAAGGTTGCGGAACTAGATGAGGTTTCCCAAGATCTAGTGGCAATCACTAAAGACAATAAGTTCTTAATTTGGCAAAACAAAACTGCTCCTAAGGACAAATTACTGGTTGCCACTTGGACGAGCTATACAGGCTATGATAATCAATTCGGTCAGCCAATCACGACATCTCGCCAAACATGGGTGACGGTGGCTCCAGAATTGCAAAACTTCTGCAAAGAAAAATTAAAAGATGTGACGAATCAGAGCGATCGCACGCTGCGTTTGGAGCAACTATTGGGTTTACCTCCCAATAATGGAAAAACCCGTTTTGTGGAATTTTGGGTCAATCCAGAGAATCTATTTCGCCCTAGTGCTGATTCTGAAATCACGGATCGAACTGCCTTTGGTGAATTCACCCAGATACCATTATATCCTGACGCGACTATCAAACTCTCCTATCTCCAGTGGTTTGAGAAGTTAAGATCTCAGTCCTATAACGCCACAGGTGGCTATCCTTGGACAAGGATGGGTTATACCTACGATTGGGGTAATCCCAAAAGTAAAATTGGGTTGAGTGAATTTGTGATCGATACAGGTGCGGCGATCGAGGTCAAGTCCGTGCAGACAACTGATAAGTATTGCGTATCCTAAAAAGCAAAAAGCCGCGCCAAGCGCGGCTTTTTGCTTTTTGCTTTTTATACCAATTCATTGAAGTGAGCCAACACTTCAGTGAATTAAAAAACAAACCCAGTAAGGTTTTGAGATTCCCAAAATGGCAACGCCATTTTGGGAATTTGTATTAAAGAAATTACTATACGTTAACTTCAGCGGGTTTAACTTGAGCTAGTAAACCAGTGAGGAATTCTCCCTCGATTACTTCTGTTTCTAAGAGCTTCTCAGAGATGGACTCTAGCAGATCGCGATTTGCATTGAGAATCGCTAGGGCTTTCGCATGGGCATTCTCAACGATCGCTTTGATTTCCTTGTCGATCGCTTCCGAAGTCGCAGGGCTGACATTGCGTGCCATCTCCATACCACCAAGGAATTGATTTTGTTGCTTTTGGTAGGCAAGGGGACCCAAAACTTCGCTCATACCGTAGCTAGTCACCATCTTATCTGCGAGTTCCGTAGCCCGTTGGAGATCGTTTGATGCACCAGTGGTAATGCTACCAAAGATAATTTCCTCTGCCGATCGCCCACCGAGAAGGGTAGCAATTTGAGCTTCGATTTCTTCTTTGCTTAATAGGAAGCGATCTTCCGTTGGCAGTTGCAAGGTGTAGCCGAGAGCTGCCATACCGCGAGGCACGATTGAGATTTTCTCAACCTTACCGCTACTGGAGTTAAGCGCTCCGACGAGAGCATGACCAACTTCGTGATAGGCGACGATCCGCTTCTCGTTCTCATTGAGAACGCGACTCTTCTTTTCTAGCCCCGCAACTACACGTTCAACGGCTTCGGCAAAGTCTTCAAGTAAGACCGTTTCGCGTCCAGCACGAGCCGCAAGGAGAGCAGCCTCATTGACGAGGTTAGCAAGGTCAGCACCTGCAAAACCAGAAGTACGAGTAGCGATCGTTTCTAGGTCAACACTCTTGTCGAGGGTGACTTTCGCAGCATGGATTTTGAGAATTGCTAAGCGTCCACTCTTGTCGGGGCGATCAACTAAAACTTGGCGATCAAAACGACCTGGACGTAGTAGGGCTTGGTCGAGGGTTTCAGGACGGTTGGTTGCAGCAAGCACGATTACTGTCGTTCCATCTACTCCAAAACCATCCATTTCCGTGAGCAATTGGTTGAGAGTTTGTTCGCGTTCGTCGTTACCGCCGTACATACCGCCGCTAGAACGCGCCTTACCGATCGCATCAAGTTCATCGATAAAGATGATACAAGGCGATTGTTTCTTGGCTTGCTCGAACAAGTCGCGGACGCGGGAAGACCCAACACCAACAAAGAGTTCCACAAATTCCGAACCAGAGATACTGAAGAAGGGAACACCTGCTTCCCCAGCTACAGCTTTGGCAAGCAGAGTTTTACCAGTTCCAGGAGGACCTACTAGCAATACCCCTTTGGGAATCTTCGCGCCGATTTTGGTGTATTTCTCAGGAGTTTTCAGGAACTGCACAATTTCTTGAAGTTCTTGCTTGGCTTCATCGACACCAGCCACATCGGCAAACATGGTTTTAGTCGCTTCACCTTCGACATAGACTTTTGCCTTGCTCTTACCAATCTGCAAACCACCAGGAGCGCCACCGCCACCGTTGCGGCTGAACAGTTGGAAGATACCAACAAAAATTAAGGGGGGAATGACCCAGCTAAGTAATGTCCCGAACCAGCCTGATTTCTGGACAGGTGCGGCAGCAAATTCGACCCCACTCTTTTCGAGTCTTTCGGGGAGGTTTAAGTCAAAAATTGGAGTGGTGGAAATCACATCACCAGGGATATCAGGGGTGACACCCTTTAATTGATAGGTGATTTGGTCTTGTCCGATATATACCCTTGCGACATGTCCTTCTTCGATTTCATGGACGAATAAACTATAGGGAACTCGCGCCACTGGTGGGGCAAATAGATTTGGTAAAAAGATGTTTATTATGAGCAATCCTGCACCGATCAGCAAAAGGACATTGCCAATCAGTCTTGCCCGCGATCGCTTGGGATCTTCTTTTTTAACAGCCATTTTTTTATTTACAATTTGTTACTAAAGTCATTATAGAAACGTTGGCTTAAGGTTGCTAGAGCGAAAACGTAGGGATAGCCGCCTGTATCCGTAGGTAGAGAAGTAATTTTTGATAGGGATTTATCCTAAGTTAAGAAATGGCGTAGCCATTTCTTAACTTGAAAACCATTACTAATAACAATTCACGAAAGTGTGACAACAAGTTTGTGAATTAAACACCAAATCCAGTAAGGGTTTTCAAAAGACAAAATGGCTACGCCATTTTGTCTTTTGGTACAAGAGGAGAATGGCTACACCATTCTTTTTTGGGTAATACATTTGGCTCCAGCGATAAATTAGGCGACTTGATAACTGAAATTGAAGGTTGCCCATTGTTGGACATCGAGCATCCATGTATTGCTGATATTGCCGAAGTTCCCCAAGTCCGATGGTTTGCCTGCGCGATCGAGATCTTCGAGTAGAGCCTGAGCGACTTGCAATGGGTTGGGGAGTGCAATCAAGCCACTGAGAGAGGAGGCTTGGCGCTGGGATGTTTCTAAAATCTTTGCCACTTGTAGAAGTGGCGATCGGCTGATTACCACATAGACATCCACCATACCCTTCGGTGCGGAGATCGCCCAACTCATTGGCAATTTGGGATTGGGGATGGTTAGGGTTTCCGATGGGGCAATAATGCCATCGCTGGCGTAGGGAGGTGTGGAAAAGTTAGGGGTGAGAATCTTACTGCGCGGATCGAGACAAAAAATTCTTGTATATAAAGGATATTCGCTAAAGTTTTCAATTTGGCATTCGAGGCGATCGCCAATGTTAATGGGTTTGGTGCGAACGGAGTTGCTAATAGCATTTTTAGTGATGAGAGCAGCCCGCGCAGCCGATTTGCTAGCGAGGATTGCTAAGCGCCCATCGACACCAATAGTTGCCTTGAGGGTAACACGGGCATCGAGATGGGTCGATGCTTGATTTTCCGTAATGCGAATCAGTTTTGCCGCGAGGAGGCTCTCGAGAAAGGGTTGTAAACGCTTAATCGCGACTCCTACGGACTCACCGACGGAGCCGAAGGAACCGAGGATTGGCGTATGTCCAACGGTAAATAAGCCATAGCTTGCGGATTGGACACCAAAGAGACAATCAGCGCATTGTTCGTTAGCGTTTACCCCAAACATATTGGGTAAGGTGGAGAAGGAACTAGTGGCATCAACCCGTTCAATTTTGCTCAAACCGTTATCAAGGGCGATCGCTAATTTGACATTATGGGAAACTGCACGCGTGACCTCTTGGAGCAATTGCCCCGTTTCCAGTAGTCGATTGTTATTGCGATCGCTTAAAATTTCAACTTTGCCGTTAAATCCATTGCGTGATTTAAGTTGAACAGTTGCCTGAGGATTAGGCGATATGATTGGCAGTTTCTTGGGGGCGGAATCTGTAACGGTATTATTGTTATTATTTGATTTGTTATTTATTTTGTTATTTGATTTTTCATTCGATTTTTCATTTATTGGATTGGGAATGATGGACGATGCCATCACATTCAAGATCGAACCAACTTCATAATTGCTCAAAACGGCAATCGGTAAACCTGCAAGATAGACTTCGGCGGTGTGGCGATCGCTCGTGACGCTGGTAATCACCCCATCAGAGCCAAATTCGGGAATTGGTAACATCTCGGCGAAGGTCGTTTTTGGGATTGCTTTCTGTTTGCTTGCCTCAATTCCCCACATAGCGGCAACCTGCTTATCGATGCTGAGGTTATCGTTGTGGAGTGCGCGGCGATCGAGGGTAGTAGCGAGATCGCTCATCACTACATGGACTGTGGTGGCGGGAACGATCTGCCAGAGTTGTTGTACCAAGGCATAGGTAAATGCACCGCTACTAAAGCCCGACCATTGGGCATCGGCGCAAAGCATTTCGCCTGATGCTGCCCGCAAATTAGTACCCTTCGGTTCGGGGGAAAAGAGAGGGGGATTTTCCGCCTTTTCTGTTTCTGGTTGCCAGTTTTTTAACCCGATTCGCGATCGCAAACGGAAATTGCCGAGTTCGGACATATTTGGATAATAGAAACCTGCATCGACAATGCTTAACAGGCGATCGGTGGCGATCGCCTGTAGCCAACCCTGCCATTCTTGTTCCGTAATATCCTGCAAATTTTCGAGGTTTTGCGGCAAGCCACTATCAACGGGGACAAGGGTATTGTAATCTCCCAGCCGTGAACCATGACCGCTAAAGTGAATGATTACCAAGTCATCGGGTAGGGTTTGCGCGACTAAATGTTCGGAAATAGCGTTACTAATATTAGTACGGGTGGCTTCTAGATCGGTCAAAGTGACTATATCCTGTGGGGCAAATCCAAAGCGATAAATCAATAATTCCCTTTGTAATTCCACATCATTGATGCAGCCCTGTAAAGGAAGCCATCCTGCGTTACTATCTTCTTTTGCTTCGTATTGGTTGATACCAATTAATAACGCTCGCTTGCGTTGCTGTCCATTTGCTTGACGGACATATTGCTCGGCAGCAAATGCCACGCGATCGCGAGTAAGAAATTGCCATCCGATCAGACTGGTCAGACTAGCTTGCAAGAATTGTCGCCGTGCAATTCCCATGTTTATGCCGTGAATTCCTATTCTTTTTTGACGATCGCACTTCTAATTAAAGCCGATTCAAGGCACCTCTTTTCAGTTATTTTGTCAGATTTTTTAGTTAGTTTTTTTAATGAGTAAAATTACTCATCTCTAGGAATTTTTCCATTTGGATCATTTCCGATTTCATGCCTAAACGTCCAAACCCATCCTTTGCTCTAAGTCCCCATTCTTGCGCCTGCTCGATATTTCCTTTAGCAAATTCGAGTCGAGCATAGCAACGCTCAAAAAAGGCAATTCTCTGGCGATCGTGATTGCGCTCGGCGGCAATAAATCCAGTCATTAATAATTTTTCCGCTTTTGTGAAATCGCCTTCGATGATGGCGATATCTGCTAACCAGCCTCTTGTGTAATTGGTATAGCGTTGCCACTGGATTGCTAAGGCTAAATCTAGGGCATTTTGATAGAGTTCTTTTGTTTTAGCATAATTTTGTTCTTGATAGCAAAGATCGGCTTTGGTGGATAAAGTATAAATCTGAAAGCGAGTGCGATCGGGGCGACAATTCAAGGATAAAATTGAATGGTTTCTGATGAAGCAAAAGATACTTCATAAGGGGTGCGTCCGACCTTGAATTGGCGAACTTGGAATTTACGGGATTAATTTAGCCAAGGTAATTAAGAGATGAAATACAAAAACGATATTGCTTCCAAATTAACATCTACAGACAAGTCATTATCCCTAAATCTGCAAACAAGACCATTCGCACCCATTGGCTCCCCTCAGATCGACTCTACATCTGAGGAACGCGATCGCTATCTCCCTGTAAAGTCGAGCTTCGCTGAAAATATTCTTGCTAATAAACCCACATCATCAATTCCTCCCTTATCGCTACAACCTATTAGTCGTCTAAAAAATCCATCAGAAAGAAAAGCAAGGATTCAGACCAAACAGGCTGATGCCCGAACGATCGCATTATTGCCAAAAAAGCCAAAACATAACTCAAAGGAGATCGCAACCGAGCGGGGAACAACCCTTCAAGCAAAGCCGAACATGGGCGAAGCGATCGATTCTCCATTAAAAAAGCGATCGCTCCAGCGCCAAAATTCGACGGGGGAGAAAAAATTACAGGAGTTAATCGCCCCCGAAATAACCCATGTAGTGCAGCAGAATGTTGTGACAGTAAGGCGATCGCCTTTGCAAGATGTTGTGCAACGGGATGATACGTTATCAACCCCAACCGTAGGAGGATACGGTGGCGATACGATTGAAGGAAGCGGTAATTTCTTAGAATTTCTTGATGATGCGGCAAACGCGCTTAAAACAGTAAGAGATCCGAGTAAGAGTTCCATCGAAGTGGGAATTGCTGGTAGCAAAGCTGTGGGTAGTCTCACTGGTACTGTTGTAGCAGGGCTTAAAGCAAATGAAATCGAAAAAATGACAAGTTGTTTGGAAGCAATGTCTGAGGGCTTCAAAATATTTGATGCAGGCAAGGAAGTCTGGGAAGCCGTGCGTAATGTGGATTTTTGGAACGACACGACAATGCAAACCTTTGAGAATGTGGCGGTGGTTATTGGTAAGTTGGGCGATTTTATTATTGGTTCTACCAAGATCGCTAACGCTTTTGTCAGCGCGATGGAATGGACTACGGGAAGATTATCCTCTTTTGCGAAATGGCTTCCCATAAGCGAATTGATTATGAAATGCGTCAAGTTTATGGTATCGGTAAAGAAATGGATTTTTGCTTTCACCAGTTATAAAAAATTGAAGGTATTACAGGGAACTATTGACCCAGCTAAGCAAAAGCAAGTCGGCTACTTGGTGGACGAGCAATGGAGTCGGCTGAAGAATGGTGCAGTTCCCTTTGCCTCAACTGGGGTAGATTTCGCCTCTGAGACTGCCAAGTATTTCCCCAGTTTGGGGATCAATGTAGCGATCGTTGCTAGTTTGGGAACTGCGTCAAAGGCACTACCCTTAGGGCATAAAGTTTTAGCTTCAGGTTACGACTATGCTCGGCAAGGATGGCGAAATTTCATCAAGAGGTGTGCGAGTAGCGGCATGGCGGAATACTTCGCAGCAATAGATAAAGCCGATCTAAATAGTTTCCGAGATGGTTTAGTCAATTTCGTCTTCAATGAAAGGAACGAAGCCCACGGAATGCTCATTCTAGAATCTCTCGGATTGGGAGCACGCGTTCAGACTATGGGTGATACGGAGGCAAAAGAAGCGATCGCTGAGGCAGTAAAAGATATTAAGTAGATTTTGAGCGTACCGCCCGCGTAGCGGGCGGTACGCTCTTCTGGATTTTAAGTTTACTTATGCCTAGCTACTTAGTAAACTAGTTAGCAATGCGATCGCTTAGTTTTTGTGAATGGTAATGGTTTAAACTCTATAGAGTGTCTATTTGCTTGCATGAAAGATTGTGAAATGTTAGAAAATAAACAAGATGGAATTTGAGCAATGAAAATCACCCTTGATATACCTCAAGTTGAACTTGAAAAATTAATTGCTCCTGCGATCGCTGAACCACGTATTGCTCTTCATGATATAAATTGGCAGCAATACCAAACCTTCATCGATCTATTTTCTGGACATCAAAATCTCCATCTAACCTATCTCAAAGGAGCATTAGAAATCGTGACGCTTTCGCCAGAGCATGAAATGCTGGAAAGAATGATTGCAAGGCTGATTGCGAGATTGCTGTATGTCTATGCCGATGTTATGAATATTGACCTCTTTAGTTGCGGCTCCGCTACTTGCAAATCAGAATTAACGGCGAGGGGATTAGAACCCGATGAAAGCTTCTGCATCGGTCAGCGTCAAGAATTGCCTGACTTAGCGATCGAGATAACGGTCACTAGTGGAGGTATTGATAAATTGGAGGTTTATTAGGGATTAGGAATTACCGAAGTTTGGTTTTATCAAAATAGAAAATTTACACTTTATCGTATCAATAGCGATCGCAGTGGATATAATGCGATCGCTCAAAGCCAATTCTTTCCCAATCTCGATCTAAACCTGATGCTCGAATACATCCAACCCGATCGAGAACCTGCAATGGTTAGAGTATGGCGTAAATTGTTAAGCACGCATGATTAAAGCCCAAAAAGCTGTGGCGCACGCGCAGCGTGCGCCACAGCTTTTTGGGCTTTTAACAATCTAGAGTATGTTCCAATTCCCAAGGACTAATGCGAGTACTGTAATCATTCCATTCGCGTTGCTTTAACTTGATATAGGACTTCACAAACTCTGAACCTAACGCATCGGGCAGAATCATATTTGCTTGCAAACATCGCAGCGCATCCAAAAGATTAGCAGGCAGTTGTTTCACCGTACCCAAGGGAAGCGGATCGGTGTAAGAATTATTGTCATGTCTTTGACCAGCATCGCGATTATGTTTAATGCCATCGAGACCACTGGCGATGAGGGCAGCAGGGAGAAGATAGGGATTCGCGGCTCCATCGGCGAGACGGAACTCAAAACGTCCTGCTTCGGGAATGCGAATCATGTGGGTGCGATTGTTGCCCGTGTAGCTGATCGTGTTGGGCGACCATGTTGCACCAGAGTTAGTGACGGGAGCATTAATTCGCTTGTAGGAATTGACGGTGGGATTGGTGAAGGCGCAGACAGATTCGGCGGAATGTAATACCCCGCCGATAAATTGATAAGCTAATTTCGATAGACCGAGTTCTCCTTTTGCGTCATCAAAGAGATTCGCATTTCCCTCTAAATCCCAAATGGAGAGATGGGTATGACAGCCGTTGCCCGTTAGATGTGGAAATGGTTTCGGCATAAAGGTGGCGCGGAAGCCGTGCTTTTCGGCGATCGCTTTGACCATATATTTAAAAAAGGCATGGCGATCGGCTGTGACCAAAGCATCAGCATAAGTCCAGTTCATCTCAAATTGACCATTCGCATCTTCATGATCGTTCTGATAGGCTCCCCAACCCATCGCTAACATCGCATCGCAGATTTCAGCAATGATATCGAAGCGGCGCATCAGGGCTTGTTGGTCGTAGCAGGGCTTGCTAGCGCGATCGCATAAATCAGAAATATCTGTACCATCGGCAGAGAGTAGGAAATATTCACATTCCACACCAGTTTTGACGCGATAGCCGAGGGCTTCGGCTTGTCTGAGGGTTTGCTTGAGAATATAGCGTGGAGCTTGTTTGACAGGTTCGCCATTCATGTAGAGATCGGCGGGCATCCAGCCAATTTCGGGTTGCCAAGGTAAGGGGAAGAGACTATGGCGATCGGGAATAGCGAAGAGGTCAGGATCGGCGGGTGTCATGTCGAGCCATGTGGCGAATCCTGCAAATCCTGCGCCATTGGCTTCCATTGAGTCGATCGCTGCGGTTGGCACTAATTTAGCGCGTTGCACGCCAAAGAGGTCAGTGAAGGAAATGAGAAAGTAGCGAATCCCTTTTTCTTGAGCAATTTCCGATAGAGCCTTGGTCATAATCCCGTAGTCACAATGTTTATCTCTCAGCAAACGGGATTATCGCTCAAATTAAAATTTAATCTAGTATCAATCTTGTCAATAATATTTCGTAGAAAAAGATCTAGCTTTGTCTTTGAATTCGTTAAGACAGCATAGTTTTTGGGATAGGCTAGTTTTTTATGTTGTCATAGAATTGGCGATCGCCTGATTGCTAATTGCTGAGTATAACGCTCTCGATATCTCTATGACAAAGTTTGAATGATTTAGTCAGCAATTCTCATTATGACTTTTGATTTGTCTAAGCCGTCAAATTTTGAACGAAAGCATCGGCTTTTTAAAGATCGCTATTGCGGCTATTCTCAATAGTTGCCGCCAGATAAAGACAAAATTTTCATAATGAGAATTGCTG
>NZ_LIRE01000189.1 GCF_001402795.1 Pseudanabaena sp. 'Roaring Creek' | reverse complement strand
GTGAGTTCGGGATAATTTGAAACGGGCTTTGAGAAAGGGTTTGCTATGCAAACCCTTTCTCAAAGCCCCAAAAGTAAAAGCCTTGCTAAGCAAGGCTTTTACTTTTGGGCTTTGGTATTATGTTGCTATAGATAATCAAGAATTGAATCCGCTACTCGGTTAATCGCTCCCTTTTCTCCTAGACTTTCTCTTACTCTGGCATATCCATCCAGCATGGTTTGCCTTGATTGAGAATTTACTAATAGTTCTAGACCGGCTTCAGCGATCGCAGAGGGAATAGCATCATTCTGAACGAACTCAGGAACTACCGATTCCATGTTTACCAAATTGACAGGGGAAATAAATGGTAATTGTAATTTCACTATATAGCGAGCGATCCAAGCGGTAATCGCACTGACCCGATAGAGAATGACTTGCGGCACATTCAGCAGTGCTGTTTCCAAATTTACCGTACCAGATTTACTCAATACTAAATCTGAGGCACTGATGGCAATTTGCGATCGATCCGAAATAATCGTAGCCTGAAGGTCGTATTTCTTGAGGAGCTTTTCCACTTCGAGGCGATAGCGCTCTAGGGATAGGGGCAACCAGAATTTGACATGGGGTAATTTCGTTTGGATGATTTTTGCTGCTTCAAGAATAATCGGCATTACCGATCGCAGTTCTTGGGTGCGGGATGCAGGGAGGAGTGTCACGACTAAATCATCATCAGCGATGCCCAAATGCTGACGAGCCGCAACGCGATCAGGCACCAGTGCCATGAGATCGACAAAGGGATGCCCCACCCACTGCACATTTGTTCCCTGTTTCTCGTAGTAAATAGCCTCTTGGGGAAAAATGGCTAATAATTTATCGGTAAAAGCAGCGATCGCTTTAGTATTTTTGTCATCAAAAGACCATACCCATTCTTGAGGGGCAATGTAATAGATCACAGGAATCTTCAATGTCCGTTTAGCATAGTAACCAATTCCCTGATTGGGCATCATGTAATCGATCAATACTGCTACATCGGGAGGGGAGGTTTTGAGCCATTTTTTAGCATCCCGCTGCACCTGTAGCGTGGGCAAAATATAGGGTAGCGCCTCAACTGCGCCGATCGAGCCAATACCAACCGTATTGCCTAATATCTTTACACCCGTCGCGGCCATGCGATCGCCACCAAGTCCGACAATTTCCAACTCCATGCCTCTGAGGGCAGCCCGTTCGCGCAAGGCTTTAATTAAAATTGCCCCATGCCAGTCGCCCGATACTTCCCCCGTACTGATAAACACGCGGCGTTTTGTCTTAATTTCCGAACTAGATTCCATACTTAACTTACAGGAGCAGTTTGTGCCATAGAGTTCTATTAAAAACGATTTTAGGGTTTTCCGCGCCTCATACAGAGAAAACCCTAAAATCATTTTGAGTAATGGTAAGCAGCTTGGCATAGTTAAAAACCTGTGGCGCAATCTGTGCTTGTGTCACAGGTTTTAATTCTGGTATTTAATTATGCTTAATTACTTAATTATTTGAATTTTATCCCGAATGCAAAATATCGAGCAACATTATGGTACACTCGTAAAGGTCAAAAATTTGGACTAGAAAGAAGTGCCTAAGCTCAAAACTCGTAAATCTGCCGCCAAGCGATTCAAGGTGACGGGTAGCGGCAAGTTTGCTCGCCGCCACGCTGGTCGCAACCATCTATTAGAGCATAAGCCCACTGTTCGCAAGAGTAGATTGGGTCAAATGGCTATAGTTGATGAGACTGATAATGACAGAGTAAGCGCAATGATGCCTTACGCCTAATTAAAGGTTTTTAGGGCGCAACACGCCCTAAAAAATTAAATAAATACAACGATTTCACGATAAGAATTAACTGCCATGACGAGAGTAAAACGCGGTAACGTAGCTAGAAAGCGCCGCAATAAAGTACTGAAATTAGCCAAGGGCTTTCGCGGATCGCACTCTAAGCTGTTCCGCACTGCTAACCAGCAGGTAATGAAAGCTCTACGTAATGCCTACCGCGATCGCCGCAAGAAGAAGCGCGATTTCCGTAGTCTCTGGATTACCCGCATCAATGCTGCGGCTCGCCAACAAGGTTTGAGCTACAGCAAGTTTGCAGGTTTACTTAAGAAAGCAAATATTGATATCAATCGTAAGATGCTTTCTCAAATTGCCATTCTCGATCCCCAAGCATTTACCGCAATTGTCGAAAAGGCTAAAGCGATCGCTTAAGTCAAAATTACAGCAATTTTTGAGCAAAAGAACCACAATAAAGTCCTTAAAAGTGTTGCGAAACAACACTTTTAAGGACTTTATTGGTTTGGATTTGAGCGCATAGAGTTGCAAGTCAAAATTTATAGCTACAGTCACTTGACTTAGGACAAATCAAACCCCAAGAATTGACTGGCGGCGCTTCGCGCCGCCAGTCAATTCTTGGGGTTTATGTCCTAGTACAATTGGCGACAGCTATA
>NZ_LIRE01000188.1 GCF_001402795.1 Pseudanabaena sp. 'Roaring Creek' | reverse complement strand
AGTTTTGTTAGGACAAAATCAAAACGCCAAAGAGAGTTGCCGCGCGGAGCGCGGCAACTCTCTTTGGCGTTTTATGTCCTGATACAGTTGGCGGCAGCCATCAATACCAATTCACGAAAGTGTTGTCACACTTTCGTGAATTAAAATGCGAATTAAAACCCAGACCCAGTAAGGTTTTTTAACTTAAGAAATGGCTACTCCATTTCTTAAGTTGGTATTAGGTTATATTTTTAAGTAGTTTGCTGACCTACTCCCCTTCTAGAAACATTCATGAAATCAACTGTCAGTCTTTTACATGCTTCTAGCTATGAAACTACGTCATTAATGCGATCGCTAGAAGCAGTACTTGCACCCCTAGGAGGTATGTCCAGCATCGTCAAAGCAGGCGATCGCGTTCTCCTCAAGCCCAACTTGCTTACAGGCTCCCGTCCTACCAAGGAATGTACCACTCGTCCAGAATTAGTGTATTGTGTTGCCAAAATGGTACAAGATGCTGGGGGCAATCCATTTTTAGGTGATAGTCCCGCCTTTGGGAGTGCGAAGGGCATTGCTAAGGCGAATGGTCTATTTCCCCTTGCAGAGGAACTGGGCATTCCCATTATTGAATTTCACGGTAAACGCTACGAAACTGCGGGGGAAGGCGAACTCCAACATTTACGGCTCAGTAAAGAAGCGATGGATGCGGATGTGGTGATTAATTTGCCCAAGGTTAAATCGCATATGCAACTCACCCTCACCCTTGGTGTTAAAAATCTCTTTGGTTGCGTTCCTGGCAAAATGAAGGCTTGGTGGCATATGGAAGCAGGCAAAGATGTGGAAAGATTTGCCCAAATGCTGATTGAGACGGCAAGAGCGATCGCTCCCGAACTTACCATTCTGGACGGAATTGTCGGACATGAAGGCAATGGTCCTAGTACGGGCGAACCAAAAGAATTAGGTGTTTTAGCCGCTTCTTGTGATGTATTTGCCCTTGATCGCGTTATGGTGGAGATCCTCGGCGTTAACCCCCTCGATGTGCCCACGGTTGCGGCCGCTATTCGCACGGGACTTTGTAGCGATCTGGAGGCAATTGACATCATTGGTGATCCGATCGCTCAATTGCGAAGCCCCGATTGGAAACTCCCTGAAACCATGATGGCGATCGACTTTGGCATGCCCAGAGTCTTAAGATCGACCTTCAAACATCTCTATATCAAGTTCATTCAAGAACCGTTCAGTACCTATGCTCGCACCTAACTGCTCGCCACTGATTTTAGTGGTCGAAGATGCCCCTGACAACCAAGTTTTGGTGGAACAGGTGTTTCAAGATTCAGGCTACCAAGTAACTTGTATCCAAGATGGTCAAGCAGCTTTAGATTGGCTAGAAACAAATCATCCCGATCTAATTTTGCTCGATCTTTCTTTGCCAGAGATCGATGGATGGGAGGTGGCAAGACAACTCAAGGCAAGCGATCGCACCGCCCAAATTCCGATTATTGCGGTCACAGCCCATGCGATGAAGGGAGATAAGGAATCAGCGATCGCCTCTGGTTGTGATGATTATCTGACAAAGCCTTTGGATATAGATTTACTTGAAGCCTGCGTCAAGCTGTGGCTAGATAAGCAATGCGAGGAATATTTATAGTTTTTATTAGCTTACTCTAAAGCTCAGTAGCCAAAAATAAAAGCTTATACTTATATGTAGCTTATATATGTAGCTTAGCCTAATATTTTAGACTGGGCTTTCAAACCATTTTTAAATTTATTTAATAAATTTCATCCATATCATTCACAATCATTTGCGATTTTTATTGTTTGTTAGCTTTGAGCTTCGCTCATTTCAGTTCTAACCAAACTTGTCCCTCTTAAAAATCCAGAAAAAATCTAAAAAACTTGCCATCTTTTAGAAATTTATATCGTTCGTATTCCGTTCGTATCGCATTTATTTCAATATTTATTGTTCCGTTATTATTCAGTTTCGAGCCTTAACGCTTACTATCGATAGTTTATTTAAAACCAATAATTATTAATTTATCAAATTTAGGAAATTGTTTTATGTCTGGTCGTGTTGGAGTACTACTGTTAAATTTAGGAGGTCCTGAGAAGCTAGAAGATGTCTATCTTTTCTTGTATAACCTCTTCGCTGATCCAGAAATCATTCGCCTGCCATTCCCCTTTCTGCAAAAACCGATCGCATCTCTAATCGCGGCAAGTCGCGCGCCCATCAGCCAAGAAAATTACCGCGTGATCGGCGGTGGTTCGCCTCTGCGCCAGATTACCAGAGAGCAAGGTGAAAATATTGAGAACGTTTTACAACGTCACGGTGTGGATGCCAAAGTCTATGTTGCCATGCGCTACTGGCATCCTTACACTGAAGAGGCGATCGCACAGATCAAACAAGATGGCATTACTCGTCTAGTTGTATTGCCGCTCTATCCTCAATATTCTATTAGCACCAGCGGATCGAGTATCAAAAAACTAGATGAAATCTGGGAGAAAGACCCTGAGCTGCAAGCGATCGAGAAGATTACGATCGAGTCTTGGTACGATCGGGCTGGCTATATTCGTGCCATGAACGAGCTCATTGATGCTAAATTACAAAGTTTTGCTGAACCTGAGAATGTGCATATTTTCTTTAGTGCCCACGGTGTGCCCGTGAAATATGTAACTAAATATGGCGATCCCTATCAGTCAGAAATGGAAAACTGTGTCGATGGGATCATGAAAGCGCTCCGTCGCGATTACCATCGCTACAATGCCCACACCCTCGCCTATCAAAGTCGTGTCGGCCCTGTGGAGTGGCTGCAACCCTATACGGAGGAAGCAATTAAGAATCTGGCTAAGCGCGGTATTAACGATCTTTTGGTCGTACCCATTAGTTTTGTATCGGAACATATTGAGACTTTGCAGGAAATTGACATTGAATATCGAGAAGTCGCTGAAGAAGCTGGCATTCACAATTTCGATCGCGTTCCTGCCTTAAACAGTCACCCTATATTTATCAACGATCTAGCCGAACTGGTAATGGAATCTCTGGGTACTAAAACGAAGGCGATCGCAGCTTAAAAAAACGTAAGTTCGGGATAACTTGAAACGGGGTTAGAGAAAGGGTTTGCTACGCAAACCCTTTCTCTAACCCCAAAAGTAAAAGCCTTGCTTAGCAAGGCTTTTACTTTTGGGCTTTTAAAATTTACTAGCCAACGTTAACTGACATTTACTTGAATTAGGACAAATCAAACCCCAAGAATTGACAGGCGGCGCGAAGCGCCGCCTGTCAATTCTTGGGGTTTATGTCCTAGTACAGGCGATAGTTATATCTGCAAGAGTCCTGTACCAATTCCCAAAATAGCGTTGCCATTTTGGGGATCTCAAAACCTTATACCAATTCCCAAAAGTGTGGCTACACTTCACTGAATTGGTATTAGCTGCTCAATAAGGTAAAGTATTCAGTACTAAAAGTTTGCGATTAATTTGGCGAGGGTGTTTACTAATGGCGGGTATGCAAGATTTGGCGGTAAAGTCTCCTCTTTATGTCGGCTTGTTATTTGGCGGACAGTCGGGCGAACATGATGTATCGATTACATCGGCAAGAGCGATCGCCTCAGCCCTCAACCAAAATTCCCGCTATCAGGTTCAACCCTTCTACATTCAACGGGATGGCACATGGCGCAGTCCCGATATATCGCAGCAGGTTTTAGATTCTGGCAAAGGTTTGCAGGATTCAGAATTATTAACGGATGCGGCTTTTTTCTTGCCTACGGAAGTGCAAACAGTCGATCTATGGTTTCCCGTATTGCATGGACCGAATGGGGAAGATGGAACAGTGCAGGGGCTATTGCAATTGATGCATAAGCCCTATGTTGGTAATGGTGTGCTTGCCTCGTCGGTGGGCATGGATAAAATTGCGATGAAGGCGATCTTTGCGAATGCGGGCTTGCCTCAGGTTAAATATGTGGCGCTGAACCGCTGGCAATGGCAGCAGGACGAGCAATCATGGAGCGAGCATATCGAGGCGACTCTCGGCTATCCCTGTTTTGTGAAGCCTTCTAATCTAGGATCGTCGGTGGGAATTTCTAAAGTACGCGATCGCCAACAGTTAAAAGAAGCGATCGCTAGTGCCACCAGTTACGATCCGCGCATCATCATCGAGCAGGGCGTAACGGCTCGCGAGATCGAATGTGCGGTTCTCGGTAACGAACAACCCCAAGCTTCGGCGATCGGTGAAATTACTTTCACGAGTGATTTCTACGATTACGAAACCAAGTACACCGCAGGTAAGGCAGATTTAATTATTCCGAGCAAGTTACCAGACAATGTAACTCAAGCAGTGCAATCAATGGCGGTAAAAGCTTTTCAGACTGTGGCTGGTTCAGGTTTAGCCAGAGTTGACTTTTTCTATGTGGAAGCGACAGGAACGGTATTAATCAATGAAATCAATACTTTTCCTGGATTCACCTCCCTAAGCATGTATCCCAAATTATGGGAGTACTCAGGAATTCCGTTTACGCAACTATGCGATCGGCTTGTTGAGTTAGCATTAGAGAAACATGTATAACAATGGAGCATTAGCCAACGTTCAAATACAAGGCGTTACTACAGAAGAAGAAAGCGATCGCGCTTTAAGCATTGTAGAAAGCCTGCTAGCTGAAGAAAATATATCTCCAGAGAAAGAACAGATACTACGTCTCCTAGTAACACTGATTGAGAAATTTGAAGACGAAAATTATCAGTTAGCGGCTTCAACATCTCATTCGATCTTGTTACATTTAATGGAAGAAAGAGGACTGCGACAAGCTGACCTTGTAGGGGTGATTGGCTCTCGTGGCGTGGTTTCTGAGGTTGTTAATGGTAAAAGAACTATTAGCAAAGGGCAATCGAAGTCACTTGGTGAATTCTTCCATGTCGATCCCAGTTTGTTTATTGATTTATAGTAATTAGCTAGGCATAAGTAAACTTAAACCCTAGAAGAGAGTACCGCCCGCGTAGCGGGCGGTACTCTCTCTGGTTTTGGTTTTTAATTATGCCTAGCTACTTAGGACTTACGCCTTTAGATGTGGCGCGGGCAAAGCTCGCGCCACATCTATCCAAAACCCAGCAAACTCGTTAGAATTGCGTAAGTCCCATAGTTACTACAATTTATCAAAATGTTTAAAATGTAATGATGAGCTTCGCGCATCATTAGCAAATACTAAAGCAAATACTAAGCCTTATTTGAGAGTGTTTTTGAGAGTGTTTATGCCTAGAGCCTTACAAAAAATTGCTAAAGATGAATATAACGATAATTTAATCGATCGCATGTTTATCTGGCTGTTTTCTCGGAAAATGTCAGAAGCTTTAGGCAAAGGGACGAAAATTGGGGGCTACGAGGGTTTTGTCGAGCTATCAAAACAAATTATGCAGGGACGTAATGCCCAAGAACAGCAGATCCTAGTTGCTAAAGTCTTGCAATCTTTAGTTCCTGCGCCAGCGCTCTGGGCAATCCGTACTTTTTTCTCTCCGACAAGGCTTGTATGTGTTCTCAATGCATGGTTTGCGGCGCAGATGTTTGAGTGGTTAGTTGGTCCCTGCGAGGTTATTGAAGCTGAGATCAATTTGGAAGATGGAACCCTGCGATCGCAACCATCGGCAGTTCATATCAAAAAATGTCGCTATCTGGTTGATAGTGGCTGTGTGGGCATGTGCGTCAATATGTGTAAAGTACCCACGCAAGTATTTTTTACCGAGAAGTTTGGAATTCCACTCACCATGACCCCCAACTTTGAAGACCTCAGTTGCAAAATGATCTTTGGGCAAATGCCCACCGATCCAGAACTGGATGAAGCCTTTACGCAGCCATGCTTAGAGCAGCAATGCCCAACGGCAAGCTTGGCAGCATCTTCTTGCCCCAAGTTAACCTGAAGTTAACCTGATTTTTAGTGAGTAATTTTGGCGATCGCCTAATCATCATAATTAAAACCCAAGAAGAGAAAGCGGCGCTTCGCGCCGCCTTCTCTTCTTGGGTAAACGAATGGCGACAGCTATATAAGGATTTGATATGATTGGATTTATGACTGATCCACTATTGCAAAATCCTGAAAAACTACAGGCGCGATTAAAGGAAATTCCTTTGGAAGCAGGGGTTTATTTTATGCGCGATCGCCAAGATGGGGTGATCTATATTGGCAAATCTAAAGCCCTCCGCAATCGAGTGCGATCGTATTTTCGCAGTAGTCAGGACTTATCGCCGCGCATCGCTATGATGGTGCAGTTAGTGCATGAAATCGAATTTATTGTTACTGACTCCGAAGCCGAAGCCCTTGCCCTCGAAGCCAATCTAATTAAGCAATATCAACCCTATTACAACGTTCTTCTCAAAGACGACAAGAAATATCCTTACGTTTGTATCACTTGGTCGGAAGATTATCCACGCATTTTTATTACGCGAAAACGAAGGATGGGCGGTACAAAGGATAAGTACTATGGTCCCTACGTGGATGTATTTAATCTCAAACGTACTTTAGGAATTATCAAACGCGCTTTTCCCTTACGGCAAAGACCTGTGCCCATGTTTAAGGATCGTCCTTGCCTGAACTATGACATGGGCTTATGTCCTGGAGTATGTCAGGAAAAGATTTCCCCAGCAGATTATCAGAAGATCGTCATGCGAGTGGCGATGATCTTTCAGGGGCGGTCGAGTGAGTTGGTCGAATCCTTTACCGCAAAGATGGAAACTGCTGCCGCAGATTTGGAATTTGAGAAGGCTGCCGATCTCCGCGATCGCATTCAAGTGCTGAAAAACTTAGGAGCCGATCAGAAAGTATCGCTGCCTGATGATACGGTTTCCCGCGATGCGATCGCCCTTGCCTACGACGCTCAACATACCTGCATCCAGCTTTTTCAGATTAGGGCAGGACGCTTAGTGGGACGTTTGGCCTTTGTCGCGGATAGTCAGAGTGACACCCCCGAAGCGATTTTGCAACGGACTTTAGAGGCTCACTATCAAAATTGCGATTCCGTAGAAATTCCCAATGAAGTTCATACCCAATTGGAACTTCCCGAAGTCGAAATCTTGCAGGCATGGCTGAGCGATCGCAAGGGACGCAAAGTGGCGATCGCCACCCCCCAACGTCAGCTTAAAGCCGAACTCATTGAGATGGTAGAACGCAATGCCCAATATGAATTAGCCCGAATCCAAAAACAAAGCGATCGCAATTTACAGGGATTAGAAGACCTTGCGGAAATTCTCCATCTAGATAGTCTGCCCCATCGGATTGAAGGCTATGACATTTCCCACATTCAAGGCTCGGATGCCGTAGCGAGTCAAGTGGTATTTATTGACGGCATTCCCGCCAAACAGCATTATCGTCACTACAAAATCCGCAATCCCGATATTCAAACGGGGCATTCCGACGACTTCGCCAGTCTGGCAGAAGTTATCGCCCGAAGATTTAAAAATCACGCCAATTACCAATCCCCAATCCCCAATTCTCCAATCCCCAATTCCCCAGAAGATGATTTACCCGATGTCGTCATGATTGATGGCGGTAAGGGACAGCTTTCATCGGTGATGAAAATCATTGATAAATTAGGGTTGCGCGATCGCCTTACGGTCATTAGCCTTGCCAAAAAACGGGAAGAGATATTCTTACCCGAACAGTCGGAGCCATTGATTGGCGGCGATCCAGAACGGGCTGGGGTACAGGTGTTACGAAGATTGCGCGATGAGGCTCACCGTTTTGCGATTACATTTCACCGCAAAAAACGTACCCAGAGGATGCAGCGATCGCACCTCGATCAGATTACAGGCTTAGGACATCATCGTCAGAAAGTATTGCTGGAGAAGTTTCATTCCGTTGAATATATTCGCCAAGCCACCGTCGATCAGATCGCAGAAACAGAAGGAATTGGCAAAAAATTAGCCCAACACATTTACGAACACTTCCACCCCGCCTCTAACTAATACCAATTCCCAAAATGGCAACGCCATTTTGGGAATCTCAACACCTTACTGGGTTTGGTTTTTAATTCCCAAAAGTGTTGTCACACTTTCGGGAATTGGTATAATATAGCTGTCGCCAAGTGTATTAGGACATAAACCCCAAGAATTGACTGGCGGCGCTTCGCGCCGCCAGTCAATTCTTGGGGTTTGATTTGTCCTCATTCAAGTGACTGTAGCTATAA
>NZ_LIRE01000770.1 GCF_001402795.1 Pseudanabaena sp. 'Roaring Creek' | reverse complement strand
TTACTTAGAAAAATTTGAAAAATTAATTACTTATTGATTGCTTAAGGATGGTTATAGGTTGTAATATGGTTTGCTGGACTGAAAAAATAGGAGACTAGTACCATGAGTCGCGTATGCCAACTAACAGGCAAAAAAGCCAATAATGCTGTATCGATTTCTTTCTCTCACAAACGTCATAAGCACTTACAACAAGTAAACTTACAAGACAAAAGAATTTGGTGGGAAGAAGGAAAGCGATTTGTAAAATTACAAATTTCTACAAAAGCCATCAAGACCTTGCAAAAGAAAGGACTCGCTGCATTTGCAAAGGAAGCAGGTCTTGACCTTCGCAAGTTCTAATCATAAAGGGGTGCATTGCACCCCTTTATTGTTTTGGTATTTTGGAGATTTTCATGAATATTGGGATTGTAGGTTTGGGATTAATCGGTGGTTCACTAGGGTTAGATCTTCTCGCTTCATCACCAGATCGTAACTATGTATGGGGGATCAGTCGTAATGCCAATACCTGCAAACAAGCCGAAGCGATCGCCGCAGTAAATATTGCCAGTACCGATATTGCCGAAATCCCCGATTGGGCGATCGAGCAGACAGATATCGTCGTTGTTTGCACGCCGATCGCCACGATTGTGCCCACGATTAGATCGCTCGCGCCAAAACTGCCTCCTAACGTTATTTTTACCGATGTGGGTTCGGTCAAATCCGCGATCGTCAAACCAGCTTCAGAAATCTGTCAGCAGTTTGGGCAGATATTTATCGGTAGCCACCCCATGGCTGGCACTGCTTTTCAGGGAATACTTGCTGCCGAACGCAATCTATTTCAAAATCGCCCCTGTGTAGTCGTACCTGATGCCGATCCTGTGGCGGTGGCAAAGGTGCGATCGCTCTGGCAATCGGTGGGCATGAATATCTACGAATGCAGTCCTGAGGAGCACGATCGAGCCGTAGCCATGATTAGCCATGCCCCCGTAATGATCTCCGCGAGCTTGATTGCCGCTTGTGGGCAACAGAGCGATCGCCAAGTTTTACAATTAGCTCAGAATTTAGCTAGTTCGGGATTTCGCGATACCAGTCGCGTTGGGGGCGGCAATCCCGAACTTGGGCGATTGATGGCAGAGTACAATCAAAAGGCTTTGTTGGGATCGCTGCAAGCCTATCAGAAATCTTTGCAACAGGTAATCGCTTTGATTGAAACCGAGCAATGGCAAGAACTCGAAAATTTTTTAGCGACCACTCAACGCGATCGGGAACTTTACATGAATTAATTTTTGATAATCTAATTTTTGATATACTCCCTTCCCAGTGAAGCGAGCCAACACTTCAATGAATTAAAAAATAAACCGTAATAATACCAAATTAAGAAATGGCGTAGCCATTTCTTAATTTGGTATTATTACGGTTTTCAAATGAGTGCGTACTCATTTGAAAACAAAAAATAATCCTAATAAGGATTTTGAGTTTTCATTTTGCCTACGGCAAAAAACCGCAATACTATATATCCCGTCAAGGAATTAGAAATAGAGTTATGGTTGTTTTCCTATGCCACCATTAGTATCAATTATTATTCCTTGCTATAACAATGAGTCTTTTGTAGGAGAGGCGATCGCTAGTGCGATCGCGCAAGACTATAACCCCATAGAAATTATCGTAATTGACGATGGTTCAAGCGATCGCAGTATAGAGATGATCAAGGACTTTGGCGATCGCATCTATTGGGAGACAGGCGAAAACCTTGGCGCACCAAAGGCAAGAAATAGAGGAATTGAACTTGCTCGAGGTGAATATATCAAATTTTTAGATGCCGATGATGTGTTGTTACCCACCTGTCTATCAAGACAGGTAGCGCTTGCTGAGCAAATTGATGCCGCAAGTAAGGCGATTACCTATGGGGATGCAATTTGGGTAGATCTTCATGGTCAAACTATCCCCAGTTCTCCACTACGTCCGCGCCAAAAAGATGAAGATGCGATCGCCCATATCCTTGCCCATAGCCCGCTCACTTCTTGCCCACTGCACAAACGTGAGTATCTTTTAGCAATTAGTGGTTTCGATCCATCGCTACCGCGAGGACAAGAATATGATCTCCATCTCCGTTTGGTATTGTCGGGAGTGGAATTTCGATACGACCCGCATCCAGTTTACAAATATCGCGAATATATAAGCGATCGACGGATCAGTCAAAAGCCCTACAGTATTAAAGGAGCGATGTTTCAGTTTCAAACTCTGCAAAGGCATTGGCAACTGATCGAAACGCAAACGAATAAACCATTGCAGCCGCAAGTCCGCGCAATTCTTGCTAGACGTTTTTGGATATTTGGACGTAGTATTCTACGAGAGGGCTATATAAATGAAGCGAGGGATTATTTTGATGCTGCGCAGAGCCTTGATTCCAAAAATTTTATGGCGGGAAATACGATCTACATACTATTAGTAAAAGTTTTGGGGTTTTATCGGACAGAAATATTAATTACTAAATTTAAATCCCTATTAAAACTAATATCGCAATCCTAAATGGTTTGTGGAAGCGCCCCCAAAAAGGGGGCGCTTCCACAAATCCCAAAATATACAAATGATTTAGGACTGCGATAGCAACAGGATAAATTTTCACAATCTTCAAAGGCAAATCTCATACTACCGATTTATTGGTCTGTGATGCAAGATCTTCATGTTAAGAAAATTCGCCGATTGATAGGTTATAAGATCATGCAAATGTTATCTTGTATCCTTCAGCTAGGTTTACAAATTAGTAGCAAAACTCTCGTCATTAGCTCAAAAACTGTAATAATTTTTGCCCCGCATCAAGATGATGAAACCTTAGGCTGTGGTGGTTTAATTGCACTGAAACGAGAAAAGAGAATCCCTGTCAAAGTTATTTTTATAACTGATGGACAGTTGAGTGGTAGCGGTAATATGGAAGTAAAAGATGTAGTTAATATCCGCAAACAAGAAGCTTTAGAAGCATTGAATATATTGGGGATTGCACCATCAGATATTTATTTCATCAATCAAAAGGATGGCTCTCTTCAGGAACTATGTCCACAACAACAACAACAGTTAGTTAATCAATTAGTAGGCTTTATAGCCGCTTTTAATGCCGAAGAAATATACGTGCCCCATCGCCACGATTGCCATCCCGATCATGAGGCTTCCTATAAACTAGTCGTTCGAGCGATCGCTCTATCGGGATTAAAAGTGGATTTGTGGCAATATCCTGTGTGGATGCTATGGCAAAACCCCTTAAATCCTCAAATTAACTTACAAAGCCTGCTCAACTGCTATCATATTTCGATCAAGTCCGTTCACCAGAAAAAGCAGCAAGCGATCGCTTGCTATCAATCCCAAATTATCTCTGCAAATCCTGAGTTTTTATTCCGTTTTTACGCTGACTGCGAGATATTCTTTCGTAATTAGATCGTCGAATGGAAAGATTGGTTTAGAGTGCGACCGATTCAGCCATATCGCAAAACACAATGGAGCCTTTACTGCTAAAACCGAATATTGGCGTATATTTTTCAGCCAACGATCGTGTTTATGATTGGGCGATCGCTTTTCTGAATAGTTTTAGAACTTTCAACCCTGATTTGCGATTGGTTTTAATTCCCTTTAACGAAACCTGCGATCGCCTGTTAGCATTGCAAACTCAATATAATTTTGAATTGTATATCGATCCTGCATTCTCACGGTTAGAAGCGATCGGTCAAGCCCTCGAACTAGGACATACCCCGACAGGTCGCTATTGGTTTAGGCGCTATGCTGCTTTTTGGGGTAAATTAGACCGCTTCCTATATTTAGATGCGCGACAAGTGGTTTTAGCCGATCTCATACCCTTAATTACCGCCCTAGATGAATTTGAGTTTGATTTTTTGCATTACGATTGTGCGATCGATCAGGTATATCAAGCTGGAAAGTTTCGTCAAAATTTATTATTAAAATCGAAGGGAAGGGGGTTTCTATCGGGATTATGGGCATCCAAAAAAGGACTCTTTTCCATCAAAGAATTTGAAGAACTGGCAGTTCAAGCATTAGAAATTCGCGATCAATTAAATCCACGCAATACCGATCAGGCATTTATTAACTACTGCTGTGATATGAAGCCTGTCAGGTATGGACACTTTGCTGAAGTTTTAGGTGGAATTTGCCAAAATGCATGGGCAAGACAATCGGGGCATATCTATCGAGAAAACAATAAATATTATCGATGGGATTATGGTGGATTAGATCACAAAAAGCAGGTCGTGTTAGTCCACTGGGCTGGATATAAATGGGATGATTTCCTTCCCCACAATTGGATATTAATTTCATTTATGGGAAATAGCAAGATGTTATATTGGCTCGAATATATTGGGAGATTGATTGTAAAAACTCCTCATCTATTACTTAAAAAACTGATCTCGCAGCAACATATAAATTTTGCCTATCACAATATAAAGGATCGTATTAAGCAATGAATTTGAGATATTATCCGATCAATTTCCGTCATTATGTAAAGTACAAAATAGGACTCGCACCCGCCTATACCCAAACGTCTGAATCCGAGCGCAAATGCTTACAAAAGTACGCTACGGGCAAAAAAACACTAGTTGAAATTGGTGTTTTTGAAGGAGTGAATACCAGACAGTTTAGAAGTGTAATGAATGCCGAAGGAACAATTATAGCTGTAGATCCCTATCCCAGAAGCTTTTTCAATCTACTTGGGTTTGCTTGGATTAGACGAATTGCCCATACAGAAGTTGGGAAAGTCAACAGAGGCAAGGTTATTTGGGTGGAAAATCTGGGTAAATTAGCGCCAAAGGAAGAGCGCGTTATGTCCCACCTACCAGTGGACTTTCTATTTATTGATGGCGATCACTCCTATGAAGGAATTAAGGGGGATTGGGAAGCTTGGAGCGATCTAATTGAATCTGGAGGGATTGTTGCTTTGCATGATAGTTTTAATGGCAAAGAGCCTCGTATTGGATCGGAGATATTTACTCAAGAAGTTATTTTAAAAGATCGAAGATTTACATTTATTGAATCTGTAGATACGCTAACGATAATTCAAAGAAACTAACTAGATCGACCATGACTCAATCATCCGAATTTCGCGAACAAACATTTATGTTTAGTATTGCCACCAATGGCTACGACATGATTTTTAAGCATTGTCTTGATAGTCACCAAAACTATGCTTTAAAACATGGATATAAATATATAGCTTTTACTAAATCTCCAGTCGATGGCATCTCTGGGACTAATTCTGCATGGTTAAAAGTGGCAATTATTCTAAGAGCTTTAAAAAAAGGATATCGCAATGTTTTTTTTGTTGATGCCGATGCCTTAATTCACGATTTTGCTCCATCCATTGAATCGGTTCTCACTCCAAATAAATTTATTTATATGAGTATTGAATCTTCTGGAAATTTTAATTCAGGAGTTATTTTTATTGCTAACGATCGGCGATCGCAAAGTTTTTTTGCAAGTCTTTTATTAAGGGCTGATATTCCCAACTTTATGTTGCCCAGATCTGAAAGAAACCTGTATGAGAATGGCCATGTAATTAACCTTGCCAAAAGATCGTCAATTGTACAAATCATAAGTCCCAAGTGGAATTATAACTACAATACTTTGCTGGAAGAAAATGAGAAAGAATATATCTTACATGGCAGGGGGATGTGGCTAGATAAGCCCCGATCTCAAGGTAAAACCATGACTTTCACTCAAGCATTATTATCCAGACTTACGCAAGGCTCGCGCTACTTCTTACTTAAAAAACTGTTGCGTTTTTATGAACTGGAATATCAATTTTAAGTGGTTCAAATCCGAAAAGATGGATGGAAACGCAAAGTGTTTCTATCCATCTTTTAAAACCCTAAAACCTACGGCGCACGCTCAGCGTGCGCCGTAGGTTTTAGGGTTTTATCCGAAGTTAAGAAATGGCGTAGCCATTTCCTAACTTCGGATAAGATTTTGGAAATTGGTATTAAACACAACTATAGGTTGCAATGACTAATGAAAATAGTTTCCTATATCCATCCTAAAAGTACGTATCTTCCATGTACGGGAATTGGGAGACATATTAATCAAATGCTATTGGGACTAGAAGCTTGTCAAGAGATCAGCTTGCAATTACTGTTTTCCGCACAGTGGCTATCTGCTCACCACAAACTAGACGAGCGTTCTCCATTATCTTCAATTCCTTTTACTACTTTTCCCTCTACTGAAAATGCTACGGAGAGAACATGGAAATTATTGGGGTTTCCGCAAATGGATCGGTACGTTTCAGATGCTACGGATTGGCTCTATGCACCCATGCAAACCTATATCCCTATTTCTAAATGTCCTGTTGCCATTACTCTCCACGACATCCAAGCATTTGAGACTAACTTACCTTGGTCGCATACATGGCAACATAAACTCTTCCGTTTTAAGTGGTCGGGATGGGTCAATCGGGCGTTATCTGATAGCCGAATTATTTTTACGGTTTCAGAATTCTCTAAACATCGGATTGTAGAACTTCTAAATGTCGATCCTCAAAAAATCATTGTGGTTGGTAATGGAGTCGAACCGCAATTTTTTGATATTTCTACCGTCGATCCGAATACCTTAATCCGACCTATTGCAGAGCCCTATATTTTGGTTATAGGAGGGCTAAAATTAAAAAAAGGAGCAGATTATGTCTTGTCTGTGGCAAGAGAATTAAAATTACATAAGAGCGATTTACAGATTTTGGTGGCTGGCGATTCTGAGTCAAAATATCTTGCTGTTGAGCAAGAGTTGCCAAATTTAAAGCTACTTGGAATTGTCCCAGATCGGGATTTACCAAGGCTATTGCGATGCGCATCTTCCTTACTATTTCTCTCCCACTACGAAGGCTTTGGCATTCCTGCGATCGAGGCGATGGCAGTTGGTACTCCTGCGATCGTTAGTAATCGGGCTTCATTACCTGAAATCGTGGGTACGGCAGGAATCATCGTCGAACCAGAACAAATAAAATCTGTTGTCGATATCCTTATCCAACTTCAAGAAAATTCGCATCTGCGCGAAGACTACATTCGCCGAGGATATCAACATTCACAATATTACACTTGGGCTCGCTGTGTTGACGTTGTTCGGAAAGCCTTTTATGAATATATTTAAGTAGTTCAGCATAATTAAAAAACAAAACTAGAAGAGCGTATCGCCCGCTAAGCGGGCGATACGCTCTTCTAGTTTCTTACTCCCTTCCCACCAAAGAAATAGACATATAAAACCAAGAATTAGCGTTGCGGCGCGAAGCGCCGCAACGTCTAATTTTTCACTGGGAAGGGAGTAGCTACTTAAGTTTATTATGTATTATGTACTGGTGTTACGTGGAAGTTTGCAAGCCCAATTTTAATGGGAGATGTCATGCAAACAAGTTATCATCTCTATTGTTAGTTGCTAATAATCCCCCATCAATTCCTTTTTAAAAGGGGAAGAAGAAAATTCTCCTTTTAAAAAGGGGATTGATGGGGGATCTACAGACTGAAATGTAGATAGAGAGGCTTGCTTGCATTGGGGAGTTATACCAATTCACAAAAGTGTTGTCACACTTTCGTGAATTAAAAACTAAACCTACTAAGGGTTTTCAAGTTAAGAAATGGCGTAGCCATTTCTTAACTTGTTATAACAATTGTCTGCATTAAATTAAGTAAGAAAGATTATGTTGTCAACAGATGAAGCTCGTTTTACTCAATTTGGCTGTGGACTTTGCGCTCCTTCCCGATGGTTGAATTTTGATGTTAGTCCAGCGATGCGGTTGCAAAGCTTACCAATTATTGGCAAGCTAATTCCCTCTGGTGCTTTTGGGAGATATCCAGCTAATGTGATATATGGTGATATTGTAAAATCCCTACCAATTCCTGATGGAAGTGTAGAGTTATTATATTGTTCTCACGTACTGGAACATATGAGTTTGGAAGAGTTGCGTTGTGCTTTGAGAAATTGTTACAGGCATCTTAAAGTAGGAGGAATTTTTCGATTGGTAGTTCCAGATTTAGAAGCAATGGTTAAATTGTATATTCAGTCAACAGAGCCTGAAGCTGCCCATGAATTTATGAGGATAACCTTGCTTGGTAAAGAACAGCGTCGAAGAGATTTACTTAGTTTTGTTAAAGACTGGTTGGCGGGAAATAATCATTTATGGATGTATGACTATAATTCGCTATCAATGGAATTGGCTAAAGCAGGTTTTCAAAACATACGTAGGGCTAGGTTTGGCGATTCTAATATTGAAGTTTTTGGAGATGTTGAAGACCCCAACCGTTGGACAATGGAACTCGGTATTCATTGTAAAAAAGGCTAATCTACAACAACGGAAGGTTTGCTTATCCCAAAGATGAGTGGCAGCGCTTCGCGCTGCCACTCATCTTTGGGTTTTTATGTCCTGATCCAGTTGGCGACAGCTATATTACCAATTCACGAAAGTGTTGTCACACTTTTGTGAATTACAAACCAAACCCAGTAAGGATTTTTAAAGCTCAAAATGGCGTAGCCATTTTGAGCTTTGGTATTATTTAGCATTTCCTAAGGATTTTTGGTTCTGACAATACCAAAAACAGATGTATAGCCATGCAGAAATGTCGTACCGCCAACGGGACCAATTTCTCCCGAACAGAAAAAGCCCCCAAACGGAATTAAGCCAAGATGTTTTTGTAACATCTCCGAATCAAAGTTGGGCTTACCATATAGCCTTTCACCTCGTCCCATGCAAGAAAACATCAATGCTGCCGTGGGAGATACATTGGGAGCGGCTAAGCTCAACTGATTGGTGTAATTAATCAAAGCTTCTTCCAAATCTTCCGCCGAGGCTTTACTATCCCGTAAATGTAGTTGAATTCTTTGCCCCGGACGCATCCGATCGCCTACTGCGATCGCACCCGATCGCGGATCGACTCCGATGATATTCCGAATCAAAAAATCGCCTTGGGATGGATTTGCTTTAAATTCGTTCATCACCACACCAATGAATAGTGAATGCTGCGCTAGTTCGCGATCGCTTTGATTTAAATCCCCCACCGTATCCTGTAATAAACTGAGAGGCGGTTTGCCCTCTAAGCCTAAAATCAAATTCCGTTCGCATTCAGATACCTGCAAAATCTTGCCAATTGGTCGGCAACCCTGAGCGACAACTGGATCGATCGTGATATTCCCCCAGAGAGCTACGCCAAGCAGTCCTGTCCGATAAAGTTTATATTTGTCTTCTTCATGGAAACAAAACAAAGCGTTTGCTCCCATACCGCCACTACTCGCTAATCCACCAACTTTAACAGCATTGGGATAGGCAAAATCTAAACCTTGAATTAAATCATTAATCGGGAATGAAAAGGGATCGCCAACTAATACAAAGCTGGGAGAAACGGCTGGATCGACGTTAGTTAAATTTTCCCAGCGATCGGGAGGGCTGTCTAGATCGGGCAACTGGTTATCATCCAGATGAAATACCTTGCACGCAGCATCGGGCAAATGTCCGACCAATAAAGCGATCGCAGGTTTATCCTCAAATTCACGACCGTTTCCAACAATCCCACCCCCAGAACAACCAATTAATTTTTTGATGGGTAACTTTTCGGCAAGCAAAGGTAACAAGCGAGGATAGTCACTGGCAAAGGCAGTAGAAACAAACAAAAAACCTAAATCTAGCGATCGATCGCCGAGTAGCGCCAGTATCTGCTGTGACAGATCCTGCACCGCAGCCTCTAAAGATATTTTTGTCGAAAGACTAGTAACCCACTTCATATACCTAGCCCTACACTGATTTCACTTCCAGACATTTCTTTGTAAATTGCTGACAAGGGCTTCTAACAAACCCAAATATTCGATCTCTATATTTAAGCTTTTTTTGCTTAATATCTAAGCATAGTATCTAAGCTTACCTTGCAGCGACCTATTTCCGACATTGTCTATAAATATGTCAGCAATTCTCCTATAAGTAGCTGGGCATAATTAAAACCCAGAATTAGAACCTATAGCGCACTCCCGCCATTGACTCCATTTTTAATTATGCCCAGCCATTTACCGAAGGTTAAGTATAGCTATCGCCAAATGTACTAGGACATCAACCTCAAGAATTGACTGGCGGCGCGAAGCGCCGCCAGTCAATTCTTGAGGTTGATTTTTCCTAATTCAAGTGACTGTAGCTATAACTCCAATCACCAGTGACCAATAACCAATAACCAACGGTCTAAAATTTGCAGCTTTGTTGTTGAGACCTTCCCGCAAATATCTCGCAAATATATAGGGCAAGACTTGGTAAGACGCTGAAAGCACAGTAGAATTATTTCGATAACCTCATCAAATCAAGGCTATCAAGTTTAAGTTATATATACTTTACAAACTTTACAAATACGTTACCGATACATTTATTAAATCTAATTAAGTCAACGGAGAAAACAACATGCAGGATGCCATTACCAGCCTGATCGGTGCCTATGATGCAACTGGTAAATATTTTGATCGCGATGCCTTGGATACTCTCAAATCCTACTTTGCCACAGGCAGCGCTCGTTTAGCCGCATCTTCGGCGATAACAGCTAATGCAGCATCATTGGTACGTAAAGCTGGTTCTCAGTTATTTGAAGAGGTTCCCGATCTCATCCGTCCAGGTGGCAATGCTTACACAACACGCCGTTTTGCAGCTTGCTTACGCGATCTAGATTATTATTTGCGCTACGCTTCCTATGCCTTAGTTGCAGGTAACAATGATGTCTTAGACGAAAGAGTACTGCAAGGTTTACGAGATACCTACAGCTCTCTAGGTGTACCCATTGGCCCAACCGTCCAAGGTATTCAAATCCTCAAGCAACTTGTTTTTGATTTAGTGGGCGAAAATGCTGACTGGTTAGCTGCTCCCTTTGACTACATGACCCGCGAACTGAGCGAGAAAAATATTTAAAGTTTGATTTCTGACATCAAAAAAGAAAATCGGCAAAGAAAGGTGGTACAAAATACCACCTTTCTTCTTGATATCTGATTGCATTGGTGCGGTAGTCAGGGATGTTATAGCAACGTAAGAGATAGTGAAAACCCAAAGATGAGTGGCGGCGCTCTGCGCCGCCACTCATCTTTGGGTTTTATGTCCTAGTACATTTGGCGATCGCTATAGAAGAAAAACTCCAACCCTATTCATCCCCATCCTGTAGAGCGGCAATAGAGTTGCGGTGATACCTGCACTTACTTGGCTATAGCGATAAATTTTGCGATCGCAGGCTAGCATACATATTTTTTTGATTTATTTAAGTCTTCAAAATGATTTAAGATTGTTCATAATCGAATAAGCTCGATCTAATCTAAGAGAGATTTTAAATATGGCTTTAGTACCAATGCGCCTGCTGCTCGATCATGCGGCTGAAAACGGATATGGCATCCCTGCATTTAACGTAAACAACATGGAGCAGATCCAGTCGATCATGAGAGCTGCTGATGAGACCAACAGCCCTGTGATCCTTCAAGCTTCTCGTGGTGCTCGCTCCTATGCTGGCGAAAATTTCTTGCGTCACTTAATTTTGGCTGCCGCCGAAACCTATCCCCATCTCCCCATCGTGATGCACCAAGATCACGGTAATGCCCCTGCAACTTGCTACTCAGCCATCAAAAATGGCTTTACTAGCGTTATGATGGACGGCTCGCTAGAATCTGATGCAAAAACCCCTGCTAGCTATGATTACAACGTAGCTGTTACAGCTGAAGTTGTTAAGGTTGCTCACGCAATTGGTGCTAGCGTTGAAGGTGAACTCGGATGTCTAGGCTCCCTCGAAACAGGTAAGGGTGAAGCCGAAGATGGTCATGGATTTGAAGGTGCATTAGATCACTCGCAACTATTGACCGATCCCGATGAAGCTGCGGACTTTGTCGAGCGCACTCAAGTTGACGCGCTAGCTGTAGCGATCGGTACCAGCCACGGTGCTTACAAGTTCACTCGCAAGCCTACTGGTGAAATTCTTGCCATCAGCCGCATCGAAGAAATTCATAACCGTCTACCTAACACCCACCTCGTTATGCATGGCTCTTCTTCAGTTCCTGAAGATCTTCTTGCCCTAATCAACGAGTATGGTGGCGCAATTCCTGAAACTTACGGTGTACCTGTTGAAGAAATTCAAAAGGGAATCAAATGTGGCGTTCGCAAAGTTAATATCGACACTGACTGTCGTCTTGCCATTACTGCGGCAGTACGTGAAGCTTTGGCAAAGGCTCCTAAGGAGTTCGATCCCCGCCACTTCTTGAAGCCTTCGATCAAATACATGCAAAAAGTATGTGCCGATCGCTATATTCAATTTGAAGCTGCTGGTCAAGCTAGCAAGATCAAGCAAATTGGTCTTGATGAATTTGCGGCTAAGTATGCTAAAGGTGAATTGACCCAAGTTAGCCGTCAAGCGGTTAAAGCTTAAATATTAAAAAGCGATAGTCATCACAAGTGAAGCTTTTTTAATTAATATATTAAGGGGCGCTTTGCGCCTCTTAATATTGCAAGCATAATATCGCAACTATTGATTGCAGCTATTAGTTAATATAGTTACGAGAGATTGCTAACTTAGCTTTTACTCACGCAACTATCTAAAATCTTTTAAAGGATTTAAAATTACTACATATTTTGTATGTTTTTATTTAGCTAGCATTGCTATAGTTGCAGTCACTGATTCAAATAAATTCTGCTCATGACCTCTTCTTTATTTTCCGCAGTCGAGTCAAATAAAGTAAATCCAGCCAAAAAGCCCAAGCTCTTGGTGGTTGATGATGAGCAAGATAACCTAGATTTGCTATATCGCACGTTCCGAAGAGAGTTTACCGTGTTCCGCGCCGATGGGGGCATTAAAGCGCTGGAAATTCTGGCAAAAGAAGGCGAGATGGCAGCGATCATCTCCGACCAACGGATGCCTGAGATGAACGGTACTGAGTTTCTCAGTCGCACTGTCTCAGATTTCCCTGACACAATGCGAATTGTCTTGACGGGATATACCGATATTACTGACCTGATCGATGCGATTAATTCGGGTCAAGTTCATAAATATATTACTAAGCCTTGGGAGCCAGACCAGCTTAAATTAGTTGTATCGGAAGCCACACAAACCTACGATGTGCTTAAGCAGCGCTCCGAGGAACTAATCCGCTCGCAAGCTCAGAATGCCCTATTGTCAGTAATTGTCCAAATTGCTCAGCAGTCCGATCAGCTCGATAGCTGTGTAATGCCCCTAGCTGATGCCTTCTGCCAGAATTTCGGTGCCGATGGCGTGATGATGCAGTTGGTTGAACAGGGGGCTTTAAGCAGTACCCATGCTAAATGTGGTCATTGCATTTGGGATTTAGCTAGCGATCCTTTAGTCCAGCAAGCGATATCTACGGGAAAATCCCAGATCTCCCTAGATGCTGATGGCAAAACTAATTCTGCCCAACCCTGCAAAACCAGCGTGGTGATCGCGATTACTTTTCGCGATGAGGTGTTAGGGATTTTGACCTTGGGCTGGCAAGATGCCAATGCGGTGAGCTTGGGAGATATTGCGGCAATTCAGCAATGTGCTGATGAGGTAGCGATCGCATTAACCTGTATTCGTTTCTATGCCAAACTTTGAACCAGACTTTGAAAAGCTTTTAGCTCTGGCGATCGCGATCGCCAATCAGGTTCACGCTGGACAACTTGATAAAGCTGGCAAGCCTTACATCTCACATCCCTTAACCTTGATGTCGCAGATGGACAAGCTTGAAAGTAAGATCGTGGCAGTTTTGCATGATGCCGTCGAGGACTCAGCTCTGACCATTGCCGATCTAGTGCAGCAGGGCTTCCCTGAATTTATTACCGATGCGATTGCGGCTATTACTAAGCTGGATGGCGAGAGTTATGACGATTATATTGTCCGCGTGAAATCTAATGCGATCGCCCGCAAAGTAAAGATCGCCGATCTCAACCACAATATGGACATTAGTCGGATTCCTCACCCCACAGAAAAAGATTTCCAACGTTTAGAAAAATATAAAAAAGTTCTCCAAGAATTAACCAGCAACTAAGAAGGGACGCTTTGCGTCCCTTCTTAGTTTTTAAAGACTGCCCACACTCAGGGGAACCCAATCACCACTGGTCGTCAATCCTAAAAACATCGACTCTTGCGATCTAATAGTTTTGCCAGTAAGAGCACAGGACTCATTTCTCTGCGCCGTTGCCGTGACGCTGGCGCGGATCTGTTCAGGTGAGATCCTTTTCTGTATCGGTGCAATTTGTTTATTATCAATATAATCCCAAAGAACGCCTCGGATGAGAGCCTGATAACCTTGTCCTCCCGCCAGTTCTTTGAGCTTTTCCTTTAGCTCTCGCTCTAGGCGAATGCTAGTAACTTCCATGTCTGTGGTCGCAGGCATTTGGTGTAGTGTCTGCATATTTTTTTCTCCTAGTTAGTTTACAAAGTGGGGAATCCATGTTTATACTACAAGTGTAGTATGACTTTCTCAATAATTCAAAGTACATTTCCATGAACCTCTATTCGCCCATCAGTCAGCATCAGATCGGATATCCCCAAGTTGGGCATTGCGCCAATGCTTTGGTCATATCTGGATTTGCCACGACCATTTTGGGTGAGGATACGATGGAAATCGGCGACGATATTTTTGGCGATCGCGACAATTTAGAACCTTGCGAGCGTTCGGCAAAACAAGGCGGCTATCTAAGAGAATTTCTCGCCAGCTCCAGCAGATTTACCAGCTCCAGCCGAGTTATTAATGCAATTCATTCAGAGACATACCCAAGCGGGAGGTGCAGAAATATTGCTGTACCAACATAACGAGTAGACGCTCAAGTCTTTCGCCCCCGCTTTCACCCCTAGGAAAGCGGGGGCATTTTTTTTACCTTTGAGGAGAAGCCAATGAAGCCCATCAGCCAATACGAACCAGAAGTATTAAGGCAATCGGTAGTTGTATTTTCGCAGAACTACCTGCCAGTCGGTCAGATCGATATCAAGCGGGCGATCGCTTTGTTAATCACTGGTCGTGCCGAACCCCTTGACATGCTTAGCCAACAAACTTGGCAAATCATTTCACCGAAATTGGTTCTCCAAGTGCCAGAACATATTCGCCTGACCTTGACCAAATCGGAGAGATTTTGGCGAGTCCCACCTGTTGCCCGTAGAGAGGTTTTGCGCCGTGACAACCACACTTGCCAATACTGCGGCAGCAACAAAAAACTGACGATCGATCATGTAATACCTCGCGCAAAGGGTGGACTGAATACTTGGGAAAACGTGGTTATTGCTTGCGAGAGTTGCAATCACCGCAAGGGAAACCGCACTCCTCAAGAAGCCAATATGCCTCTGCATATTAAGCCCAAAGCGCCCATGCATCCCACCATTGCTTTTGCCGAAAAATTCTGGCGATCGCAACAAGAAAACAACAGTGGATAGCGATCCACATAGCAATTTTCAAATAGCAATTTTCAAGTTGTCCATAGCAACTTGAAAATTGCCTCCTATTTAGAGCGGTATATTCTGGAGAGTCAATCCCAATGTTGAAACTCACTTACACTGAAGCTGGATTGCATTTAGAGAGATTGGATGTCTCTTTAGAGACTTTTGTCACAAATCGAACATTGCTCAGTCTGCGATCGGGCTTGTCCATCCATATTGAGTCCAGTCGGGCTGCCTTTCTCCTTACCGCCGATGTCGTTGACCTTCTATTCTTAAAATCGGTGATGGCAGATCACCTTGCTAGCAAGATTAGCGTGGATAGAGTTGACGATCGCTATGTTGAAGTCTGCTTTAGCGGCACTTGGATTTCTAGCGATCTCTCGGCGGAAGAAGGAACTCTAGTGACAGCCTTAGGCGATCGCGTTGAGTTCTACTTACATAAGCTCTGGAAACTCAGCGAGTCTTCGCTAACGTTCGCTAACTTCTAGAAAGGAAGCGCAAAGCGCTTCCTTTCTAATCAACAGACTAATAAATAATTTAAGTAACGTGAGTTCGGGATAATTTGAAACGGGCATTGAGAAAGGGTTTGGGTAGCAAACCCTTTCTCAATGCCCAAAATTAAAAGCCTTGCTAAGCAAGGCTTTTAATTTTGGGCTTTTAAAATTTGTTAGTTTAACTCGAACTGACGTTAAGTAGCTAAGCATAAATAAACTTAAAAAGTAGAAGAGTGTACCGCCTGCGGAGCAGGCGGTACACTTATTATTTATTGAGAAGGAAGTAGTTGGATCAGAAACTGTAGAAATTAGCGAATACGATAAGTCACAGCAATTTCGCGGTATAGCTCAACTTCAGGCAAAGTGTCAGGATTGTAGGGTAGAGCGCGACGGGGAAAAATTGAGGCAGTGATATCTGGGTCTTGGCTACAGGCAGTCCAGAAACGACCTAAGAATGGTAGTTCGGCGATCGATGGCACATCAGCAAGATTCACTCCCATTGATTTCGCCAGCGCATTAGCTCGCAATTTGGCATCTTTCACAGCAGCTAGATATGCTGCTGTTTCCACGGTTTCACAATTATTTACTGTATATTGCACATATACATTTTCAAGTTGGATCTTATTACGCTCAGTCTTTTGTGGAACTGCACTGTTTACTGATTTGACAATCCGAGCTACTTTCTCTTTAGTAGGCTTTGCAATTTCGATCTCGATCGTTGCATTGCGTCCTTTGAAGGGATCGATAGTCACTTTAATTTTGTCATTGGGAATACCATTAGCTTTAAGGCTATTGAGGATATCGTTCAGAGCAGATTCCGTAATTGGCTCTGGCTCTGGCTCTTCTTTATGCGGTTTTTGTGGATCTCGCTCGTAATTTTCCTTTGTGTAATTGGACAAGGCTACAGCAATACGCGCTAAGTCTGCTGGAACTGAAGCATGACCCTGTCCCACAACTGCAATTATTTGTTGATCGTTGGCTGGGGGATAGAATAGCTGTGCGACGGTTGAATTTTGATTAGAAACAACGCTTGGTGCAGCGATAGTCTGAGAAGGGAGGATCGCTCCAATTGAAATTACTCCAATTGCAACCAGAAGTTTTAGTTTGGATTGTCTAATCACAGTTAATTTCCTAGAGCTTTTAGCCACTGTCTAAAATTACTTGCTATTTTTATTGTCTCACTTTGTTGTGACTTAATTTGACGAAAAGCAAGTCAAAGATCTGCTTTGATGACATCTATAGCAGTCCTAGATTGTTTATGAGAAAAATGGAGCTTCGACTTCGCTCAGCTATCGGTATACATTGTTTGAGTAAGAAACCATTTAAGAATTACTTTCTGCGGTCAAAAATTCTAAGAGATCCCCCTCAATCCCCCTTAAAAAGGGGGAAGAATTTAATTCTCCCCTCTTTTTAAGGGGGGCTGGGGGGATCTATCCAATTCTTAAATGGTTGCTAAAGTCGAAGCCTCTTACAACTCATTTAGGATTGCTATATCTCCATTGCTTTTCTAATAAGTAGCTAGGCATAATTAAAAACCAAAACCAGAGAGCATACCGCCCGCGCAGCGGGCGGTATGCTCTTCTGGGTTTTAAGTTTACTTATGCCTAGCTACTTATATAAAATCTATAGACGAAATTCCTGCCAATCTTTATGGACTTGTTGGCTGTAGGTCTTCGCATATTCCATCATTTCCGTTTTCCATTTTGATTTACTGGCGAAGTTAATTAACTCATCGGCGATCGCCGATCCTTGTTGTCCGCTACTGCGGAGATGCGACCAAGCCAACACTTCACCTAAAGCCCGCATCAATTCCTTGGACTCCTCCAAATTATCATCCCATTTCGTGATTTTTAAATGGTCGGTGGGACTTAGGGTAGACTGAAGTTCCCGCAATACAAAGGAATCAGTAGCATTAACAATCGTATTAAGAAAGGCGATGGTGATGGCCTGCGATCGCCTTTGGATCGAGACAATGCGATCGGCTTGATTTGCCCATTTTGGTTGTTCCCAAATGGTGGTATAGGGAGCAAGAGAAGAAGGTAGAGATTTTTTCAGATCGAGTAGATAATTCCCATCGGGCGATCCTTTGCCTTCCACCAGTAAAACATAGCGCTCGACCCCTAAACTTCCCTTACCCGCAATGCGTTGGGCAACATCCAATAATTTAAAAAACTGCGGATTGGATTGTTGAGCCGCAAAGGTTTCCATGAAACCTTGCACTTTTTGCTTCTGTTCGTCAGAAATCGCTAAAGCCTTTTTGTTATCAATTTTAATCGAGCGTTTCTGTTTGTCCTTGCTTAGATCCGTTCGCTCCTCAAGTAACTCCTTCCGCTTCACCTCAGTTTTGCGAGACAGCATGTCTTTGATAACCTGAGGCGCTGTATCATCTCCCATCCAATAGGCTTTACCTTGAGCAACAGTTTGACTATAGGAATCAATAATTTGCTGGCAGAGCTTTTCGGCAAGATCTTGTCCGATAGCAAAGGTTTCCGTAGCCACAAAAATACTGGTCAGCAATCGGGCAATTTCCCAAGTGCATGGGGCTAAAACTGCCTCATCGAAGTCGTTAATATCAAAATAAACTCGGCGATTACTAGCTTTATAATTCCCAAAATTCTCAATATGCAGATCGCCGCAAATCCAAGTTAGTGGGGCTTTTTTGAACCACGATGTAATGGGTAAGTCTTCATAAAAAAGATGACAGGTAGCCCGAAAGAAAACAAAGGGATTCTCGGTCTCTGACCGCATTGCCGCATATTTTGCTTCGAGCAGTTTGGGGTCTCGTGGCTGGCTGAGATTAAATTTCTCAATACGGGCGCGAATGTTTCGTTTTGCCATAAACAGTCCCTAAAACTAATGGATGTGTTCCCGAACACATTCATTAGTTTATCACTTTTTGATTTGGGTGATATAGCTGCCACCAGTCTTGTTATACCAATTCCCAAAATGGCAACGCCATTTTGGGAATTTCAAAACCTTACTGGGTTTGGTGTTTAATTCACAAAAGTGTTTTCACACTTTCGTGAATTGGTGTTAGGACAAAATTAAAACCCAAAGCCCAAAATAGTGTTGTCGTGCTCCGCGCGGCAACACTGGCGGCAGCTATACCTAATTAACTTTACTAATTCCTGAATATACATTTTCATTTACCAAGCCCAACCAAGGATCGCTAGCTGGTGTCAGGAAGAGCTGATCGTAAACTCGGCGATTGAGCGCTGCAAATACGGCGGGATCGCTATCTGTAAATTCGCCATTGGCAAACCAGTTATGAATCTGGGCGTGAAATACATATTCATTACGAACCGTATCCTGAGCGATCGCGCGTTCAAAACTGCTTACTACTGTTGGCATGGAGGCAGTCGGCGATAATTTGCGCTGCATGATATTGAGGCTGCCCCGATCTAGGTAGACTCGGTTTTGATAAAGTCTTGCCAGTCTCGCCCAATTTTCATCGCTTAGTTTCGAGAATTGTGAAGCGGTGGTAACTTCAGCTAGAGGCTCGCCATTAGTACGACTCAAAGTCGGTAATTCAACCATAGCTTTACCTATCGTCAAACGACTCGCTAGCATGGCACTAGTCTTAGGATCGGTAACAGTCAATGGCAGCAATGGCTGTAACGGTAACCGCAACCTTGTGAGATCGGCTTGCCAACTTTCTGCGAGTTTGGCATAGCGATCGCGATGGTACTTAGTTAAAATTTCGCGGCGAAGGTCGAGATCGCCGTTAGTCCCCCGCAATGATTGAAATACCGACTCCGCACTCTTGAGATTTGTGATAAAGACTTGAGGGCTATATAGTCCTGGAACTGCATCAATCGGGCGACCTTCGCTATCCAAAATATAGTGAATGCTGTTGCCTGTGAGGGTCTGTTCTAATTTCCGCCCATCGCCAAAATCAATCGTCACCTTAGGAACGGGACGCTCGGATTGCCAATGTAAAATGAAGCGATCGCGCAGTAATTGAGATACCGCTGCATTAGGATAAAGTGCAGTACGGAAAAAACGACTGTTCGCGCAACTAAGCTCATCATTTAGATTGCCCAACAACCGCAAAGACAAAATGGGTTTACCAGTTTCCTTGGATGCAGCTTTAGCGGCTTCTAAATCCTTATACCAATACAGCCGCGAGGCATCGCAGTCCTTTTGTTGGCAAATGGCATCTAAACTTGCGCGTAATTGGGGATTATTTGGTAGTTCGCTTTGGTAAGTCTTCCAAAATGCATCAACACCGATGTTCTTAAAATCGCGTAATTTGGCGATCGCTTCCTGTGCTGTGGCGGGATCTTGAGAAGCAGCCTGTTGGACGAGATTTTCCAGAGTTAGTTGTTCAGCCCTAGCGGGCTGCGGTGTGGAGGTAGCAGCGATCGCGATCATACTCGCGCTCACGATCGCACTTAGTAACGCAAAACATGAGTTAGCTAGAGTTTTTCTCACAAGCACCATAAAACTTCCCTAAATTAAACAGTTTTAACCTTAGCCCTAGGAGACTCGCAACTTGGTTATTTTGTTCCAGCGGTTTCCCCTCCATCCCAATTGTTATAAAAGCGATCGTCAACACTTCGATAACTTTATGAATTTCTGTTCTTACATTACTTGCAACGATCCCCGCAAAGATAGACAATGTTTGCATTCAGAAAAAATATGCAAATAAAAAAGCCAAGATAATCCGAATAATTTATGAAAAACGTACTGGCTATCATTCTGGGCGGCGGACAGGGAAGCCGACTATATCCCCTCACCAAGACACGCGCTAAACCCGCAGTCCCCGTAGCAGGTAAATATCGATTAATCGATATCCCCGTAAGTAACTGTATTAACTCAGGCATTGAAAAAATTTATATCCTGACTCAGTTTAACTCGGCATCACTTAATCGGCATGTCAATCAAGCCTATCGTCCCGCCTCCTATTCTGATGGCTTTGTGGAAATTTTAGCCGCCCAACAGACACCCGATAGCCCAGACTGGTTCCAAGGTACTGCCGATGCCGTTCGTCGCTACGCATGGCTTCTAGAGTCTTGGAATGTCAGTGAGTATTTGATCTTATCGGGCGATCATTTATATAACATGGACTATGAGAAATTTGTCCAACATCACCGTGAAACTGGCGCTGACATTACCCTATCAGTATTACCTGTCGATCAGAAAAAAGCATCAGCATTTGGGCTGCTAAAAACCGACAGCGATGGTAAGGTGATTAACTTCCTAGAAAAGCCCAAGGGCGAAGCTCTAGATGGGATGCGTGTTGATACAACTAAGCTGGGACTGGATGCGGCAGAGGCGATCGCTAATCCCTTCATAGCATCGATGGGCATCTACGTTTTTAACAAGCAAGCCATGCTAAAACTGCTCAGCGAAAATCCTGAGCATACTGATTTTGGTAAAGAAATCATTCCCGATGCCATTCATAAGTTGAACGTTCAAGCTTATCTCTATAAGGGATATTGGGAAGATATTGGAACCATCGAGTCCTTCTATCAGGCGAATTTAGAGTTGACTCGTCATCCTGCGACGGGCTTTAATTTCTACGAAACCAAAAAGCCGATCTATACTCGCGCTCGTTATTTGCCTCCTAGCAAGGTTCATGACTGCAAAGTCAAAGATTCGATCATTGGTGAAGGCTGTATGCTTTACCAAGCGACCGTCACTAACTCCGTCGTCGGCATTCGGATGCATATCGATGCTAATTGCACGATCGAAGATACTCTACTAATGGGTTGTGATTTTTATCAGCCCGAAGATGAACGGAAGTCAGATCTTGAGAACCATAGAGTCCCTATGGGCATTGGTGAAAATACCGTAATTCGCCATGCGATCATTGATAAGAATGCGCGTATTGGTAAAAATGTGCAAATCATCAACAAAGATCGCGTTCAAGATGTCAATCGTGAAGATCTTGGCTATTGTATCTGCAACGGTATTGTTGTAGTTGTTAAGAATGCCGTTATTCCCGATAACACCATTATCTAAAAAATCACAAAAAAGAGGTGTCACTTTTGTGACACCTCTTTTTTGTGATATGAGTGCTTGCGCAAAATAAATTACGAAAACCCGTAAAGTTGCGCCCCTACGGGGCGCAACTTTACAGGTTTTCGTATAATACCAAATCACAAAATGGCGTAGCCATTTTGTGATTTTAAAACCCTTGCTGGGCTTGGTTTTCAATTTCCAAAAGTGTGGCTACACTTTTGGAAATTGGTATAACAGGCGATCGGGATATTGCTAGATCATTACCAATTCCGAACCATTGGGCGATTTGCGAACGTGGATCTGAGCAGGCAAGCGATCGGCAAGGGATTGAATATGGGTAATGACACCGATTAAGCGTTCCTGTTGGCGAAGGGATTCGAGAATTTGGGTAACGCTTTCGAGGGTTTCACTGTCGAGAGTGCCAAAACCTTCATCTAAAAATAGACTGCCCAGTTCGATGCCCATGGATAGTTTTTCGGATAGGGCGAGGGCCATCGCAAGAGAAGCTGCAAAGGTTTCTCCCCCTGAAAGAGTCCGAATGCGACGTTTTTCTCCACCATTCCAGTTGTCAGATACCCAATAATCACCGCTCTCGATCTGGAGAATATAGCGATTATCCGAAAGCTGCTGCAACAGGATCGAAGCACGGTTAGCTAGCTCCTGTTGGAGACTATCGAGAATATATTCTTGGAATTTATCGGATTTGAGATCTTGGGCGAGCGTGTAGAAAGTTTGCTCTTGAGCCTGTAGAGAAATCTTACGGGTTTCTAATTCTTGGGATTCTTGACGTTTGTGCTGAGCCTGTTCGAGCCATGCTTTGAGTGAAGCACGATGTTCGCTCGCCTCTTTTAATTCAAGTTCTAGTTGTTGGAGGTCGGCGCTTAGTGTGCCGATCGCATGTTCGTCAGTATGCCGATCGCCGATCGTCTCTGCTAAAATTTGCACCCGCGTTGTTAAGTCTTGGTGTTGACGTTGATAGTTGTCGATCTCTTTTTGCCATGCTTCTATCTGCGATCGCGTAGCTTGAGCGGCAAGAAATTCTGACTCCGACAAATTGATGGATTTTAATTCTGTTTGCCAAGTTATTTCATGCTGCGATCGCTCGGAGATGACGCTATGGTAATTTTCTTGGGCTTTAGTCGCTGTTTCTTCCCGTTTGGCAAAGCTTTCCCGCGCCTGTTGGTAGGAGGTTTCGATAGTTTGTAAGCGATCGCTTAGTTCTCGCTTTGACTGTAAAACCAACTGTTGCAGCGCTGTATAACTCTGCCCATGCGTGAGTGCCTGTAAGCGTTGTTGAATTTCCTGTAATTGAGACTGTCTCAGCGATCGCTCTAGTTCAGCTTTATTATATTCAGACTGGGCTAATTGCTGGGTTGCTCGAAGCGCCTTCAGGTTGTTCTCATTAGTTTGATGCGCGATCGCGATTTCTGTTTGTGCGGTGATGAGTTGTTGATAGGTAGTTTCTTTATTTTCGAGTGCTTGGCGCTCACGCAGAATATCGGCAGCTTGCCATGGGGTTGGGAATAGATGGTCAATCTGCGATTGGACTTGCCGAATCTGCACTTCTAATTCCGTAATTTCCCGTTCTTGCTCCCGTTGCTGATGGTGCAAAGATTCTAAACTCGTCGTAACTTTGACGCGATCTTCATTGAGTTTTACTAGTTGTCGTTCCACGAGATCCTTCTGAGCGATCGCCGCAGTTGTGTCAATTAGTTCCATCTCAAGGCGTTCGATGACATCTTCGAGCCTGAAGAGATTATTACATACGGGACATTGGTCGCCATCGTGGAGTTCAGCACGTAAAGCATTGATATGATTGCTTTGTAAAGCTTCTAGGTTTGAGGCTTCGGTAGTTGACAAGCGATCGCTGACAGCTTGAAACTCTTGCTCGGCATTAGCGATCGCCTGATGTATTCTCTCCAATTGCTGGGTCAGTTTATGGTTTTCCCCTTGCAACAATTGTAACTTTTGCTGTTGTTTGCCCAAATTATCTTGGCGCAGTTGCCACTCAGCTAAAGGCTCAGCAATTTGTCGGAGGCTAGTGAGGCGGAGGGAATCGCGATCGCCATTGGCGATCTCTGTCTCTATTTTTTGTAATTGATGCTCGGTATCGTGAAATTCTCGTTCGGCTTGCGTTAAACCTTGCATTGATTGTTTAAGCACCTGCGATCGCTCCGCCATATTTTGCTTAGCCCGCTCCAGTTCGGCTTCGGCTTGCTGCTGTTGAATGTAGAGTGACTCGGCTAGGGCGAGATTGCGCTCTTGAGCTTCGATTTGTTTTTGAGCCTCAAGGTGAGTATTGCGAAACTGTTCGTAGCTCTCCTTTTGCTGTTCGAGATCTAACTTTGCCTTGGATAGATTTTGATTTGCTGTGGTTAATTCAGTGAGAGTAATGTCTGCTCGCTTACGCGCAGTTTGAAATAGCGTCCAAGTTCCGACAATCGAGTTCGCTAATTGGGTATTCCGCAGTTGAGCTTCTCGAACTTTAATGGTATTAGCATTTTGCTGTAATTGCTCTAAATGTTTGGAAATAGCACAATATTGTTGAATTTGCTCGAATAGTCTTCGTTCTGATTCTAATAGCTTGCGCCCATTGCTTACCTTTGCGTCTAATTCAGGAATGTCTATTTCTAACTGTTCTAATTCCGATTGCCGCTCCCGTACCTCTTCAAGTGTGGGTGCTTGCATTCCTGCCAATACTTTCTCTAAGCCCTCTCGTTCGGCTTTAAACCCGCTGGTGCGATCGCTTGCCTCCTTCCGCATTTGCTCAAAAATCTGAAATCCTGCCAACTGTCGCAAGATCTCTCGCCGCTTGTTAGCCTCACCTTTGAGAAACTCATCAAACTGTCCCTGAGGCAAAATAATCACACGGGTAAAGGTTTCAAAATCCATCCCAAGGATTTCTTCTATTTTTTGGGTCGGACATCTGTCCCATTCTTCGTTAATTAACTGCTCTAATAGAAAATTCTTAACATCGGTTTTGCCACGGTTTCGCCAAGTCCGTACGGCTCGATATTCGGTCTGGCGCATCAGAAATCGAAATTCAACTTTTAACTGTGCTGCGCCTTGGCTAACTAATTCCTTTGAGGAGTTGGGCTTTTGCGCCACCTTATCGTAGAGAGCAAAGGTAATCGCGTCTAATAAAGAGGTCTTTCCTGCTCCAGTTGCCCCCGTAATCGCAAATAAATCAAGGCTAGAAAAATCTAAAACTTGACGGGAACGAAAACTAGTAAATCCTTCGACAATTAATTCAATGGGACGCATAGGTAAAACGCACAGTTAATTAAGTAGCTAAGCATAAGTAAATTTAAAACCTACAGCGCTTTGCTCTCAAATCCAAACTAAGGAAATTTTTGAAAGTGTTGCTTTGCAACGCTTTCAAAAATTTCCTTGAACTGCTGTAGAAGAGCATACCGCTCGCTACGCGGACGGTATGCTCTCTGGTTTTGGTTTCTAATTATGCGGAACTACTTATAATCATAATAACTAATTAGTCATTTAGCGAAACTACCAATGACTCAAGTAATCGTAACGCCACCACCCACTATCCCGACTACAGCTCATTCAATCCAGCCTGAAGTGCTAGAGGCGATCGCCAAAGCCAAAGCCAAACCCGATATAGTCTGGGAAAAGTTACCTGCCAATTTTGTATTACCTGACGATCCTGTGGAAAGTATTGCTCAACCACTCCTTGCCGCTGCGCTCAATGAAAGCTTAGAAATCGCACAGCACATCGCTGCTGAGACGATCGTTGCCTCGAATATGGCTCTCGTAGTGAGAATCAACCAGAGAACCATTGTCAAAGCTCCCGATTGGTTTTACGTGCCGCAGGTAAATCCTGTGGGCAAAAATGTGATCCGTCGCAGCTATAGCCCCCATATTGATGGTGTAGTTCCTGCGATCGTGATGGAATTTCTCTCTGAGGAGGAAACGGGAGAATATTCTACCCGACCTACCCATCCCTACGGCAAGATGTACTTCTACGAGCAAATACTGCAAGTTCCCATCTATGTGATTTTCGATCCTGAAGACGGACGCTTAGAAATCCGTAAACTTAGCTCTTCGGGTAAATACGAGCTACAACCTCTGAATGAAAATGGTCGTTATTTCCTTGAATCCCTAGACCTATACCTAGGAACTTGGTACGGCACAAGACTGGATCAAACCTTCCATTGGCTGCGCTGGTGGAGTGCCGACGAGCACCTGCTGCTATGGGGATCGGAAAAAATTGCTGAAGAGCGATTATTGCTAGAAGCCGAAAAGCAAAAGGCTGAAGCCGAGAGGCAAAGGGCTGAAGCCGAAAAGCAAAAGGCTGAAGCTGAAAAGCAAAGGGCTGAAGCTGAAAAGCAAAAGGCTGAAGCCGAAAAGCAAAAGGCTGAAGCTGAAAGGCAAAGGGCTGAAGTCGAAAAGCAAAGAGCCGATCTTGCCGAACAGGAAATTCTACGATTACGCCAACTTTTAGCCAACCAGTAAGTTTTCTAGACCCAGGAACTCCATGAAATTTTTTACAAGTGTTGCAAAGCAACACTTGTAAAAAATTTCATGGTTTGGATTTGAGTGTAAAGCGCTGTAAAAAACAGAGATAAAGCCTGTAGTGCAAGCACAGCTTGCACTACAGGCTTTAAGCTCTCTTAGTTACTTATCACTAAATTCCATATACAAACTTTTGAAAGCTTCAATCACATCAGGTGACAAGTTCTTTTCCCGATCTCGATAAAAATTTTGAAACTCGGCAATCGGATCGAAGCGATCGTAGTCTTGGGGATCTGGTAACTTCGCCAATTCATTCACGATTAATTTGGGTTCCACCATTACGGCTTGAGGACATGCCTTCCGAACCCGATCAGCCAGTCCCATGGGCGGTGTATCAACGGCGATCGCAAATTTGAGATAGCCCCCATAGTCGCGATGGATTTCTAGCTGCTCGTCTAAAAGATCGATATGACATTCCACTTTTTTGAGAGGCTTTTGACAAGTAAGGGGCTGAAATTGCACCTTGGCGGGTCGTCCTGTTTCGACTTCGATGACATTAAACCCTTTTTCTTCGCCAACTTCGCCAAAGTCTACTTGAATTACCGATCCTGCATAGTAGGTTGGCGCAGCATTGGGAATTTGTTGTGGTCGATGAATATGCCCTAAGCCGACATACTGAGATTCTGAGGGAATAGATTGTCCTGAAAGACTGTAAATATCTCCGCTATAGAAAGCGGCTTCTGAACCTGCAAACTTCGCTCCCTCAATGGTCATATGCGCCATCATGACATTAACGGCATCGCTTTTAAAGCCTGTTGCCAGATCTTGAAGGATAGAAGTAACCGTAGTCTTATAGTCAGCCCTCTGTTGGAAAGCATCTAAATTCCACATATCATCGGATGTTAATAATCTTCTTTCCGAGGCAAAGGGCATGGCAGCAACGCATAGTTTGCCACTGGCGGTCTCAAGGTTTACCAATCCCCCATCCTCCGCCAATCTCGGTTTGCCTAGGGCTCTCACCCCTGCAAGGGATAGCAAATGGGCGAGGCTATCGATTCGATTGGCGGAATCATGATTTCCTGCGATCGCTACCGAAGGAATGCTCAACTGATTAAGCTTATAGAAAAATTCATAGGCAACTCGCTCAGCATCGGTTGTGGGATTCGGCACATCAAAAATATCACCTGAGATGATCACCGCATCCACTTCATACGCTTGGGCATAGTCCAGAATTTCGTTTAGAGCAAATTCGATCTCAGGAGTGCGATCTACTCCTTTTAATTTCCTGCCCAAATGCCAATCAGAGGTATGAATTAAACGCATAGTCTTAATTTCTCAAACAAATTGGTCTTTTTCACCGATCTCTTTAATTTTAAAGGTTTTTCGATGCAGATCGCTGTACCCAAGGTTGACGATCGCCTGTCGATGTTTAGCCGTACCATAGCCCTTATTGGTCGCCAGATCATAATCTGGATAGCTATCGGCAAGTTCAATCATTTTGCGATCGCGCCATACCTTGGCGACGATGCTCGCCGCCGCAATCGATATGGATAGAGAATCACCTTTAATTACAGTAGTTTGAGCAATGGGTGGAATCAATTTAAAGCGTAAAAGTTGATTGCCATCGATCAAGCAGTGATCGGGTTGTGGTTGTAGCTGAGCGATCGCCCTTTCCATGGCTAGCAAACTTGCCCCCAGAATATTCATGCGATCGATTTCGACCACGGACGCAGTGCCAATGGTACAGGCGATGGCAACTTCGCGAATCAGCAGATCCAGCTTTTCGCGCTTTTGTGGTGACAATTTTTTGCTGTCAGTCACACCGAGATTTTCTAAATTCGTTAATTGGGCGATCGGCAAAATTACCGCCGCCGCCACTACTTCCCCAAACAAGGCTCCCCGCCCCACTTCATCTACACCTGCTACGGGATAATTGGCAATCTCTAGCGATCGGATCTGTTCTTTTTCCACAGGATTTCAATTAAATTATGCTCTACCGAATATCTTAGAACGTAATAAGAACGCAATGAGAACGCAATGAGAACGGCATAAGAGCAAAATATCTAGTCAGGATTTAACACAGGACACAAACTCAAGCTAGCGATCGCTACAAATAGGGATTTTAATTGCAAATTCCGTGCCTAAGCCGGGGGTAGACATACAAGTTATTTCTCCGTGATGCTTGGCTTTCACGATCTGATAGCTAATAGACATCCCCATCCCCGTTCCTTTGCCTGCGGGTTTAGTTGTAAAAAATGGATCGAAAATCTTCGGTTGAATTGCTTCGGGAATGCCCGAACCATTATCGGCAATATCGATCTGTACCCAACGCGAATCGATAGTCGATGTCCGAATTGTAATTTGACCTTGGCGATCGCTGTCTTCCTTGGTCGGGTGATTAGATTGCTTATGATGCAGTTCTTCTAAGGCATCGATCGCATTGGTCAAAATATTCATGAACACTTGATTGAGTTGTCCTGGATAACACTCAACTAGGGGCAGGTTGTAATCGTATTTCCTGATTATTGCAATTTCAGGACGGTCTTTTTTGGCTTTAAGGCGATGCTGCAAAATCATAATCGTATTATCCAGCCCCTCATGAATATCTGCCGCTTTACAATCCGATTCATCAATTCGGGAGAAGTTACGCAATGACAGTACGATTTGGCGAATGCGATCGGTTCCCACCTTCATCGAGTCGATCGTTTTGATCAGATCCTTTTGTAAAAAATCTAGATCGATTTCAGCGGCTAAGGATTGGATTTCTGTACTCGATTCGGGATATTGCTGCTGATATAGGGCGAGCAACCTGAGTAAGTCACGAGCATAATTTTGAACGTGGGGAAGATTACCGTGGATAAAGTTAACGGGATTATTAATTTCATGGGCGATACCTGCCACTAATTGACCCAAGACAGACATCTTCTCACTCTGCACCAATTGGGCTTGAGTCTGGTTCAAAACTTGCATTGTTGCTTGCAATTCTTGAGTCTGTTGTCTGAGCTGAGCTTCGGATTCTCGTAGTTGCTGAGCTTGAGCCTGCGTTTGGCGTTCGCTTTCCTGTGATGCGAGGAGACGACGGTCGAAAAAGGATGTCAATAGGGCTCCTCCCAAAACGATCAGAGTTCCAATGCTCACAGTGGCAGCAAGCAAGGCTGAATTTTCAGAGCTAACTAGCATCGATCGCTCCATATCCGTCCTTGAAGTAAAAGAAGCCGCCGCTAAACCCGTGTAGTGCATCGTCGGAATTGCCGCACCCATGACGATCGCACTTAAAATCTTGTGGCGAAAATGGTTTAGGGAGCGATCTTCCCTGAGCCGAAAAACGATCAATAAAGCAATGAAGGAAATAGCGATCGCAATTGCAACGGAAAAGGTTACGACTTGTAAATCATAGGTAATGGAAGCAGGAATATGCATTGATGCCATCCCCAGATAATGCATTGAAGCAATACCACTTCCCATTAAAAAACTTCCTCCTAATAGGGGAAGCCAAGCGAAGGGACGACTCATCACAAAAAGAGCCAATCCAGAAGCCATCACCGCTGGCAAAATAGAAGCCAAAACCATCCAGAAATTGTAGTGAATTGCGATCGGTAGGCGCAAAGCCAACATCCCGATAAAGTGCATAGACCAAATCCCAATCCCCATGGTGGCAGCACCGCAAATCAACCAACCGATTTGTGCCTGCCCTTGGGCTGCATTCACTCGCTCAGACAAATCGAGCGCTGTATAGGACGCTAATATTGCAACTAGGATAGAAATCGTAACTAGTTGTAAGTTATAGCTAGTCGTCAAGGTATAAATCATAAAATTTGCAATAAAAAATGTTTCTTACTCCCTTTCCAGTAAAAAATTAGACGTTGCGGCGCGAAGCGCCGCAACGCTAATTATTGTTTTTTGATGTCTATTTCTTTGGTGGAAAGGGAGTATCAAAATTTAAGATGATAAAAAAGTTGAATTTTGGAGATAAATTTCGCAGATAATTCTAAAAAGAAATAGGCAAGTAACTGGGCATCTTTAAACAAACAGAGCTACAGCCTTTGGCGTGCGATGCTTATGGGCTAATGGCTTTGGGTTTTGGTGTTTAATTGCGTTTAGCTAATCCCAGAAATTATATTTTATATCAATTCTCAATTCGTCTGGGTGAATTAATAGCTAAAAAACTTTGCTGAAATTAGCTAATTTTTTTTATCTTTAAATTTATCTTTAAATTTATCTTTAATTTTATCTTTAAATTTATCTTTAATTTTATCTTTAAATTTATCTT